>JADFYC010000030.1 GCA_015233295.1 Deltaproteobacteria bacterium
CGCCATCGCCCGGAAGGTCAACGTGGATTATTTCTCCTAGTTCTTCTTGGGCGAATTCCGATAGGCCGATGGTGACGTGGGTATCGTCGTCCAGTCGAGCCCAGATATGTTCTTTGCTATATTTAAGTATCTCCAAAGTATTACTCCAGACCAGTCGATCTGGTGGGCGGCCCGATCATCACCAGCCCACGCCGAGACCGCTACGTTAACCGGTAAAATGTCCCGGGTGCCGTGAGCGCGGATGGCTGTCAAGACCTGGTCCCGTTTGAAGTATCGAGATGGCTTTAACTACGAAGTTAATCGCTTGCGGTCGCAGTTTCGCACTTGGCGACACTGTCCGTCTTGGCGCTGGCTTCTTTGGGGGGGGTGCAGGTGGTGTCGGTGGTTTTCTTTGCAGTCGAGGTTCCTTTCCCATAATCTGTCACGTACCAGCCGGAACCTTTTAGGATAAATGAAGAATGAGAGATTATTTTGTGGGCCGGTCCCCCGCACGCAGAACATGAATTGATCGGGGCATCAGACATCCTTTGAAAGGCCTCAAACCGGCCACTGCATTTCTCACAAACGTACTCGTAAATAGGCATCTCTAGACCTCCTGCCGAAAATGTAATTGTTGATTCAACTTAGATCAATAATAATATAAGCATCTATTTTTGATTTGCAAGGTTTTTTTCAAAAAATCTTCGGCGGCCGACTGCCTGAGTAGTTTGGGCCGGTCACAGAATATCCGCAATCAGACGGGAATTTCGGGCTGCCGCGCCGGCCTGTGTGAGTACGGCCAGTTGGGCCTGAGCTCCTTTTTCAGCCAATCGTCGCGGGTGGGCCAACAAGTCAGACAGGGTTTGGGTAAGTTCCCGGCCGTTTGCGACCTGGCCATCAGCCCCGACTTCCTCTAAAGACATTTTGGCATCCAGAAAGTCTTCCATCGATGGACCATACAGCACCGGCTTGCCCCAGGCGGCCGGCTCCAGCACATTTTGTCCCCCCAGCGGCACCATGGAACCTCCACAAATGACAATGGTGGCCAGGCCGTAAATATAAAATAGCTCCCCCATGGTGTTTAGAATAATCACTTCGGCGGCCGCCTCGTCGGGCTTAATATCCGTTCGGAAACGATAGGGCATCCCATGAGATTTGACCAGTTGGGCGACTTCTTCGGCCCGATTGATATGGCGAGGGGCCAGGAGCAGCTTCAGATTCGGGAACTGGGGCTTAAGTCGCTTGTAAGCATCAAGAACTATCTCTTCCTCGCCCGTTCTGGTGCTCCCCGCGACAAGCCAGGTGTCGTCAGCCGAGATGTTCAATAGCCGGGCCAGATTGGCTGATTTGAGTGGATCCACGGCCGTGGTCAGGCTTTCGTACTTGGCGTTGCCGGTGATCACGACGCGATCTGGGGCGGCCCCCATTTGGATTAGTCTCTGGGCGTCGTCCCGGGAAATGGCCCCAATGGTCCGGAAAAGATTCAGAGATTCTCGTGTCAGACATTTGATGTGACGATACCTGGCGATGGACCGCAAGCTGATTCGGCCGTTGACCAGGAGAGCCGGGATGCCCATTTTAAAGGCGCGATGCAGTAGATTGGGCCAGATCTCCGTCTCCACCGCTACATACACGTCCGGCCGGATGGCCTTAACGGCTCGCCACACGGCGCAAGGAAGATCCAACGGATAGTAGATGACGTGGCGAAACGGCCCCGGATCAGACCTGGCGGAAGCACAACCATGTTCTGTGGTGCAGGATAGGACAAGCTCCACCTCTGGGCGCTCCTTGACCAGGGCCGTGGCGATGCATCGGGCCACCCCTACTTCGCCCACGGATACGGCATGGAACCAGACTCGCTTGGGACGGCGCCGGCGCCGTTTGACCTCCGGGGGATAGAAACCCAACCGTTGTTTGAAAAAGTCAAGCGGTTGACGCCGGCACAGGGAATAGACATAATAAAATGGGACAGTCATCATCCCGGTGGCCGTAATCAGCGGATTGTAGAGGTAGGTAATCGTAGGGGTCATGATGGGAACGAGAGGTAATGCCTAACTGGCCGGATAAAAACGCCATTTACAAAACATATCGGCTGGATGAGGGGCTGGTGGGGCAAACAGGCACTCCACTTTGATCCGGTCATCTATTTGCCGGGCGAAGTTGGTGAATTCCAGGCGGTGCATCTCCCGGCAAACATATTCCCCCAGACCCCGCTTCAACCGGGCCTCTTGGGTGGGGCATGAAGGTACGGAAATAATCACCTGATCATTCTGCTCATCAATATCATACCCGACCAGCAGATGCCAGGGAAAAAGTCTCAAGGCTTTGACGAATCCCGGTAATCCCTTTTCTTTAATATCAAAACGGGAAATGAGGTCTTTGGCGGCCATCCCGGCCACTTTTCCCCAGACTTGTTCGTTGAGCCGTTCAGCGGTGGGTTGATCAAATTTTTCAGCCACATTAATGAACCAGAAGGAATCCACGACCCGATAGTGCCACAAGAGAAATTCGGTATACTTCAATAGCTCCGGCTGAGTCATCTTCTCCAGGGAGTCTAATTTCATGAACCGGTCCTTTAGATCTCAAGTTCAAATTTTTGTTCCACAATGGTCGTCCCCCATTGGCAGACGGAGTGTTCTTCGGTCAGGCGGAACCCGGCCAGTTCATACAGGCGTCTGGCCTGATCCAATCCCCGGAATGTCCAGAGGAAAACCCGTTTGTGTCCGGCTTCCCGGCAAAAAGACACGGCCCGGCGCAGTAACATGAGGCCGATGCCGCGTCCCTGGAAGTCGGAGGAGACGATAAACCAGCGGAGGCGAACCCCGGCATCGTCTGTTTGCCGGCCGTCAATAGCCACGACCCCGGCGAATTTGTTATTGATTCCGGCGACCCAGAATCCATCTCGCCCCTCTTTAAAATTGCACATAAACTCTGATAGTTCCCGGCCCACCTGAGTCTCAAAAGAAATATCAAAACTCCAGTTCTGATGATAGTAGGTGGCGTGTTCTTGGATGATGCGGCCGACTACGCCCGGATAATACCCAACCAACTCGGTTTCGGTGGAAAGATTACAGCTCATCAGGGACCTCTACACCTAAGTATATTTAACCTGAGTTCGACGAGTTTCTTTAATTAACTAGCAGAAATATATCCGCAGATTTCGCAGATTAACGCAGATGAAAAGACCCACAGACCTGCTTTGGCCCTAATCTGCGGATTGAATCATGGCTCTTGATGATAATCGCTTAGCATACTCGTCAAACGCAGGTTATATTTATTGAGAACTGGACGGGGTCGGTTAGATCCGGAACCGTCCGACCATTGTTTTTAGTTGTTCCGCCAATCGGGAAAGAGATTCCGCACTGGCCTTAACTTCTTCGCTGTTTTTGGTAATCTGGTTGGCTTCATTGTTGACGTTGGCGATGTCTCTGGCGATTTCAACCGAAACAGTGGAACTTTGGAGAACGTTTTCCGATACTTCCTGGATGCCTTGGGCTGCCTGGGCCACGTTGCCGGCCATTTCTCTGGTGGTGACCGATTGTTCCTCTACAGCGGTGGCGATGGTGGTCACAATTTCGTTGACTTCTTCAATAACCTTAGTAACTTGTTCTATTTCTTCCACGGTGACGGCGGTGGAAGACTGAATGCCCTCTATCTTTTTGCTGATTTCTTCGGTGGCCTTGGCTGTCTGCTGAGCCAGGTCTTTGATTTCGTTGGCTACGACGGCGAAGCCTTTCCCAGCCTCTCCGGCTCTGGCCGCTTCGATGGTGGCATTTAAGGCCAGCAACTTGGTTTGATCAGAAATTTCTGTAATGGTCTCGGTGACTTTGCCTATTTCTTGGGCGGCCACACCCAATTCATTAATTTTGATCGAGGCATTCTTAGTCTGAGTGACCGCCTGTCCGGTTATTTGCCTGCTCTTTTCAGTGTTTTGGGCTATCTCTTGGATGGTGGCCGTCATTTCTTCGGTCGACGCGGCCACGATGCTGATGTTGCTGGTCGATTGTTCCATAGCCGCAGCCACGGAGTTCATATTGGAGCTCATTTCTTCGGCCGCGGCGGCCACCGAACTGGATCTGTGGGATACATTTCGAGTCGCGTCTGAGAGTGTCTCCGATATTACCTGCAAGGAACCTGAGGCATTAAGGAGAGTTCCGCCATTATCGGAGATGTCCTTGATCATGACGCGCAAATTTGAAGCCATATGATTGAGGTCGGAGACCATCACCCCCAGTTCGTCCTTGCGGTCAACATTCAGACTTTGAGTCAAATCTCCCCCGGCGATCTGCTTGATCAACTTAGCCGAAGAGATCATCGGTTTGACCAGACTGGAATTGATCAGGAAATAGACGGCCACCGAAATAACGGCCAGGATGAGCAAAGTCCATAGAGCGATTGATATTTTGGCCCTGGTCATTTCCCGGTTGGCCTTATCGAGGGAGCTGATGATCTCGAAAGCACCATGAATTTCACCTGTTTTCCAGCCTTCTTTGGTCCCCCCGACGGCGTCTTTAGATCCGGCGGGATCACCGTGGCAAAAGAGGCATTCCTCAGTCAGCCGAATGGGCTTAAAGTAGCGAATTTGATTTCCTTCGTAGACGATTTTCTCATTGAGGTTATTCCGGGTTATCTCCTCAATCACGGCCACCTCCAAGGCGGTCGGTTGATTCTCCGGATTTCTGGGCTGGACCTTGGGGACTCTGAAGGTATAGCCCGCCTCTTTGGCCCTTTCTCTGGCCACGTTAATGGCCGTCACAACCGGCACCGCCTCGAGAAGGACTCCAGGATCGATATCCTTAAAAGACTTGATGACCCCTTTTTGGAGCTTCTTGGCCATCTGGTCTCTGATGGATTCAGCCATCATCACCACCGCCCGGCTATTAGTTAGAATAGCTTCCTCAGCTCCGTTCCGAATATCCCCAACCCGTTGCACGGCCAGAACGGCGGCAACGATAATCGGCCCGGCAATGGCAATGGTTATGATTTTCCACTTTATTCCTAGATCATTGAGAAAACGCATTCAAAACCTCCTTTAGACGAACAGAATGAGGGCCGGGCGGAGAGAAACGTCCCGATTCATATCTTGGAACGATTAGATATCTTGAAAGATTGCGGCCTGCGAGCTATGGGTTAATATTATTTGCTGATCAACCTCCGGCTCCGGTCTGGCGATGGACTCTGATCGATGACACCTGTTCTTTCCAGGTATTCAGCCGGGATAGGTCGGGTAGGTCGCTCGATAGAGTTATAGACCTGCCTCCATAATAGGTATCGGCATATATTTGGGCCACCCAGCCGGGTGGAATCTTGACGGAAATATCGGGTCCATTGAATCCGTAGGTGGAGAGATCCGGCAAGTCTCTGACTAATTTAAGTACGCTACCCTTGTATAGGGCGTGTTCAAAAACGGTAACGACCTTTTCCTGGGAAGGCTTATTGAGCTTGGGACGAATCTTAATGGAAGAAATTCGGTCGTTCCACCAGTTACCGTAAGCGTCCAGGGCGGGTGCGTCTTCAAGGATCAGCAGACTTCGGCCTTGATAATCAGCGTGTTCATACAGAATGGCTTCCTTATTCGCCGGTATTCGAAGGGAAGAAAGCATATTTTGAAAATTGAGCCCGGCCAGATCCGGGGTGTCACGGCACAATTCTTCTATCCGGCCGCCATAGTCACGGTCCTCGCAGATGATGACGCAGGTAACCGGGGCTTCAGGGCGAATCATCCGGAGCGACTTAACGCCGTTTTGGCACCAGGCATCTTTGGCCCCAACGTCGTCCAGGTCACGGGTTAGAGCCAGGGACTGACCGGCGTAATCGGCTTGTTCATAGAGGATGACGGCGACCTGGGCGGGCAAGCTGATCGAGCCTATTCGGCCTGTCTTGCCCCAAGTGAACAAATTCGGAACATCTTGACACAATTCCAGACTGCGGCCGGAAAATTGACTGCCTTGATAGACTTTAACACACGGGCCGGCCCAGGCAACCGTGGCCGTTAGAATTACCATGGTGGTAATCAACAGTTGGACCATCCATCCAGAGACCATCCTCATGCGTGACACCACCTGGTTGCTCGGTTTCGTTGACGACTGGCAGCCAAAAGACAGGCCGGATCGTTTTTATGGGGACCCTTGTTCATGCCTGGTGGCAAAAGGCCGCCGGTCTCCCTTTTGCCTCTAATTTATCTCCTTATAGGAGTTGATCGACCGGACTTAATCACCAGGAAAGAAAGGTCTTCACTTTAGCTGATACCCGATTGGTTTACAAGATTTTTTTGCGAAGGTGATTATTTTCTCTTTTCGGAGCATCCCAGGTTTGATATAGTCGACCATCGGAGAGATTAAGGTATGGGGAGAAAAAACAAGATACTGATGGAGATTTTTCAAAGTCTGGCCCAGGCCCTCGGCCGGCAACACTGGTGGCCCGCGGAGACGGCCTTCGAGGTGGCTGTGGGGGCCATCTTGACTCAAAATACTACCTGGAATAATGCTACATTAGCTATCAATAACTTGAAAACCAGCGATCTGCTGTCATTGGAAGCCCTGGCCCAGGTTGATCAAAACATCTTGGCTGAAAAGATCAAGCCGGCGGGTTATTACAATCTTAAGGCCAGGCGTCTGAAGAACTTCCTCGGATTTATTATGAATGAGTTGGGAGGTCGGTTTGATGCCCTGTTCCAGGGGTCTGTGGCCGATCTAAGAGAGAATCTGCTCAAAGTCAAGGGAATAGGTCCCGAGACCGCGGACAGTATTTTGCTATATGCGGGAGGCCTACCAACCTTCGTGGTTGATGCTTACACCCGAAGGATATTGGTTCGTCATGCGCTGGTCTCCGAGGATGACGGATACGATGAGATAAGGGACATGTTCATGAGCCACCTGCCGGCTGATGCAGAATTGTTTAATGAGTTTCATGCCTTGTTTGTAAAGGCTGGCCATCTTTATTGCCGGCCCAGGCCTCGCTGTCAGGGATGTCCATTAGAACACATGACCAACTCCTATTCGGGCGAGTATTAATAAAGGAACAAAATGAAAATATGGTTGATTGGTGACCGTGAAGCCAATCGCATCCAGATAGGTGAAAACCTGGCTCAAAAATTGGGTTGGCCGTTTATAGACGCTAATCGGCTCCTGGAGCAGGAAAATAACTCATCTGTGTCCAATTTGGTGGCGCGATGGGGTTGGGCCGAATTTTGCCTCCGACTGAACAAGAGGGTTCGTTCTCTGGCCCGGAGTCGTCAGGACGAGGTTATCTCCGTAGGTCAGAGCGTGGGATTTGACCATAACAACCTGGCGTTGTTCAAGAAGAAAGGCTATGTCGTTTTCATCGCGACGGCTGCTCAAGCTATTTTGGAGAAGGTCATGTCGACCGGTCGGGACGGATCCCTGCCCTCCAGCCTGGCCCAAGTTTTGGAGACGAAGATAGACCTCCCCAAGCGTTATCTGGATTTGGAGATTGAATCGACCGGCGCCGGCCCGATAGAGGACGCGGAGCGGATCATTAGCTCATTGTTTAAAGATAATGATCAGGTCTGAATTTAGGTTTTATCTCCTCGGGCTAATCGAATTAACCATCAAGGGCCGGTTTGCAGACTCAACGGTTAAGAAATGGATCCCTCATGGCCAGGATTTTGATTGTAGATGATAGCCCCAGCGCCATTGGCATTTACAAGAAGATGTTGCTGCGTCTGGGCTACGATGTGGTCGGGACTGCTTTCTCAGGAGTTGAGGGGGTAAAGCAGGCGGAAGTTCTTATGCCGGACATTGTCTTGCTTGACATTGTTATGCCCGGCTCTTTAGATGGGATAGCGGCCGCCGAAATCATGAAGGATAAATTCGATATCCCGGTGGTATTCCTAACCGCTTACTCCGAGGATGAACTGATAGACCGGGCCAAGCAGGTGGAACCTCTGGGTTACCTGATCAAACCCTTCCGGCGGAGAGAACTTAAGGCGGCCATCGAAATAGCCCTATATCGACGAGAGATGGAACGGCGGTTGCGGGAAACGGATGAAAGATTTCGTTTTCTAGCCGAAACAACTGGCGATGCTTTTTATCAGTTGCGCTATGACTCGATGACTTATGACTATATTAGCCAGGGCATCGCTACCTTAACCGGGTACACCCCGGCGGAAATAAACACGCGCTCTTTTTCCAAGCTGGTCAAGAAAGTAAATATCCCGGGAGAGGGCGACGCCCCGGTTGATCTGATCATTCAATGCCGAATTTTGGGGCAGGTGGGGGAGTATTTTGCGGATTATTTGATCGAGACTAGATCCGGTGAAATGAAGTGGTTGGCCGATCATTCCTTTCCCTGGACGGATGACCGGGGACAAGTTATCGGATCGGTCGGGATCTTAACCGATATTACAGCCCGTAAGAAAGCGGAAGAGGCTTACCGCGAGTCCGAACAACGGCTAGCCGCTGTATTCCGGCAAACACCCGCTATGATAGTCATCACTACGCTGAAGGAAGGGCGCTACCTGGAAGTGAACGAGGCCTTTGAACGCATCTCGGGATACACCCGCCATGAGGCTTTGGGTAAGACTTCGCTAGAGTTGGGCATTTATCAAGAACCTAAAGACCGGGAGGATTTTGTTCAGAGGCTGCAAGATTACGGTGAAGTGCGTAACTATGAGGTGACCTCACGGGATAGATCCGGGAGAAAAATAGAGAGATTGGTCTTTGCCGTGCCCATCACTTATCGAGAGGAGCCTTGCATCTTATCCGCGTCCAGTGATATTACCGAGCTAAAGCGGGCCCAACGAGTTCTGGCCGATAAGCAGGCCCGGCTCAATGCCATCATCGACAGTGCTCCATTGGCCATCTGGTCATTGGATCGGGATTTATGTTATCGAGATTTCAATGCCGCCTTTGGTCGTCGTTTTCGTGAAATTACCGGGGTAGAATTGCGAGAAGGAATGCGGGCCAACTCGCAGCTTTCCCCAGGCGGGGCTCCAAAATGGGAGGAGCAGTATCAGCGGGCATTAAAAGGCGAGCGGGTTGAAGCCGAACACGCATTCAAGGTTCGGGGAGAGGATTTATTCGTCCGGATCACATTTGGTCCGATCAGGTCTGAATCTGGTGAAATTACCGGAGCATTGATGCTCGGCCAGAACATCACCGACCAGAAACTGGCCCAAGAAGCATTGCGCCGTAGTGAAGAGCGTTTCGTGCTGGCCTTGGAGGCGACCAGGGATGGGCTGTGGGATTGGAACCCGAAGACGGGTGAAGTCTACTTTAGTCCACGTTATTACACCATGCTGGGATACGCTCCGAATGAGTTACCCCCATCCTATGACACCTGGACCGCCTCACTTCATCCTGAGGATAGGGAGGGGGCGATCCAAAAACTTGAGTCCTGCATCCACGGCGCGTCGAATTATGAATCTGAATTTAGGCTAAAGACGAAATCCGGTGAATGGCGATGGATTTTGGGCCGGGGCAAGGTGGTGGAACGGGAAGCCGATGGCCGAGCCCTCCGGATCGTCGGGACATACTTTGATATCACCGAGCGTAAGGAGTCTGAAGCTAACATAAGACACTTGAATAATATTTTGCGCTCTGTGCGCCGCGTCAGCCAGTTGATCACCCGGGAAAAAGACCGGGACAGACTGATCGCGAATGCTTGTGATGTTCTGGTTAAGAATCGGGGCTACAGTTTTGCCTGGATTGTTCTTACCGACGACCGGGGAAGTCTTCTGGCCGCGGCCCAAGCGGGTTTTAGCGAAGATCGTCTTCCTATGGCAGAGTGTCTGGAGGAGAGGCGGTTTCCCGAGTGTGTCTTGCTGGCTCTCGGCCGACCTGGAGTGCTGGTTCTTCATCCAGCCGCGGGTCTATGTCGGGGCTGCCCGCTGTCTGGAAAGTGTGGCTCAAGGGGCGTCATGACTTCTCGGTTACACCACGATGGAGTGGTTTATGGCGCCCAGGCGGTGTCTTTACCCACCAATTTCGTCTTTGACGCCGAGGAACAGGAACTGTTTGGAGAGTTGGTGGCGGATATTTCGTATGCGCTGTACAATCTGGAGCAGGAAAACAAAATGAAACGCCTTGAGGCCCAGATTCGGCAAACCCAAAAAATTCAAGCTATCGGAACTCTTGCCGGGGGCATAGCTCATGACTTTAACAACATCTTGTTTCCGATTATGGGTTATTCTGAGATGACCATGGACGATGTGACTGCGGGAACTCGGGCCCACCGCAATTTGGAAGCCATCTTGAAAGCGGCCAATCGGGCCAAGGATCTGGTTAGGCAGATCCTAACCTTTACCCGGCAAACCGATCATGTCCTGGAACCGTTGGCCCTCCAACCCCTGGTCAAGGAATCACTGAAATTACTTCGGGCGTCATTACCGACAACTATTGAAATTAGGGCTGATATTGACCCGAGCGGTGGACCGGTAAGGGCGGATGCCACTCAGATTCATCAGATAATTATGAACTTGTGTATTAACGCCTCCCAGGCCATGGCCCAGCGTGGCGGGACATTGAAAGTGGACATGCGGGAGATTGAGCTTGACTCCCATCAGGACGCGATCAGGCTTAATGTCAGCCCGGGGAAATATATCCGGCTTACTGTCAGTGATACCGGGTGCGGGATGGAGCCACACGTTATGGACAGGATTTTTGACCCATATTTCACGACGAAGGCCTTAGAGGAGGGAACCGGTCTGGGCCTCTCGATGGTCCATGGAATAGTCCATAGCTATAGCGGAGCCATCGAGGTGACCAGTCAGCTTGAAGCGGGAACGACATTTCAGATCTACTTGCCCATCGTCTTGGGTCCGGCCGCGGTTCCTGAGCCTAAACCGGTGTCGTCCCACTTAGCCAACCGAGAGTCCATATTGGTGGTTGATGATGAAAGGGAGGTGGCCACGGTCATCCAATTAATGCTGGAAACTCTGGGTTATCAGGTGACGGCCTTGACCGACAGTCTATCGGCGCTGGAAATGTTTCGCTCTGCGCCCGAAGCGTTTGATTTAGTCATTACGGACTTGACCATGCCCCAGTTGAGAGGAGACAGGTTATCTCGCAAGCTCTTGGAGGTAAGGCCGGATATTCCGATCATCCTATGCACAGGATTTGATACGGAAGCAGTAGATGAAATCGTCATGGGCGCGGCTATTCGGGAGTACTTGACAAAACCTGTGGTTAAAGATAGGTTGGCCGAGGCCGTCAGGCGGGTTCTGGATCAAGATAAGGGGAAATAAAACATGGCGCATATTCTTATAGTTGACGACGATACACAGATTCGGGACATGCTTCGTCAGATGCTCGAACGGGAGGGCTACCAGGTTTCCGAAGCCGCTGATGGAGACAAGGCCATCAAATGCTTTCGCGAATTCCCGGCCGATCTTGTCATCACCGACATCCTGATGCCTGAAAAGGACGGCTTGGAGACTATCTTGGGGCTAAAGCGAGAGTTTTCAGAGGTGAAAATTATTGCTCTATCGGGGGGGGGGCAGGTCGCTCCTAAAAATTATTTGTTAATGGCTCAGAAGCTGGGGGCCCAACGGATTTTGACCAAGCCGGTGGAACGAAAAGAGATGCTTAGAGCCGTCCGGGAGTTGCTGGGTGACAAGGAATAGGGCCAGCGATCACCAACATCCCCAAAAAAATAGAGAAGCGCCGCACCCTGGGATATTTTAGGGGCGGCGCTCTGTGTTACAAAGCCAGAGGAAACGGAGTTCCCTTTGATGTGATTATTGCTTGTGGCAGTCCTCACATTTTTGGAAGGGGCCCTTATTCGCCTCTTTGTGACAGTCTTTGCAATTCTTGTGGTAGGCGTTTTGGAGTTTCAGCTTCTTGCCTTCCATCTTGTCGGTGTGGCAGGCGCCGCATTTTTGGACCGGGTCACCTTCTTTATAGACGTTCTTGCCGTCTTTGTAAACATGGTGACATTTGTCGCACTTGACCTTATAATCGGTAGTGTGTTTCTTGTGATCAAATGGGACACCCGGCTTAGTCTTTTGTATAGAGTTGATGTTTGTCTTATCCGGCTGAGTCTGTTGCGCCATAGCCATATTAAACATTAACATCCCGGCTACAAAGACCATGATGGTTAAGAAAGCGATAACACTCTTTTTCATCTCCGCGTTTCACCTCCCTTCGTCAAAAAATCTTCCGCATTAATACCTAAGCCAAAGAATAATGTCAAGGAAATTGTTCCAATTAAGGTTTTCCTGACAAGTCAGCACGTTCAAACTCAGAAAATCTCTGAGTCCTCTCTTTTTCTCGCCGCGTCCTCTGCGGTTGGTTTTTTCTAACACGGTTATGATTCGCCTTATTGTCACGATAATTAGAAGCTGAGCAAGGTGATCCAAAAGGCCATGGTGAAGGCCGAGAAAAAAGTGGTGGTGGAGATGGCCGCGGAGGCAAAAGCCACGTCTCCGCCTAATTCTCTGGCCATGATAGTGGCCACGGTGGCCGAGGGGGCGCCCAAAATCAATGCCGCCACGGTCTTGGTCAATGAGGAAGCTCCGATGAAGGTCAAGGCCAGGACCGCTATTCCAGGGAGAAAGATCAGCTTATAGAATGAAATTCGGAGCAAGGGCTTAAGCCCGAATGTCGCCGGTGAAAACGACAGAGTCGTCCCGATAAGCAGCAGGGCCAGCGGCAAGGCCATATTAGCGATGATCTTCAAGGTATTAAACACAAACTGAGGTAATGTCCAGCCCAGATAAGAGTACAACATTCCGGCTAAGACGGATAGAACCAGAGGATTAAGGATGACCGAGGCCACAGGCGGCCACCAACTATTGGCCGGTTGCTCCCCCAATTCGTCTCCGCCTCTTTTTCCATGGTAAGCCAGTACCAGGACAGACATAATATTTTGCATCAAGATGACTAAACCACTCAGGAGTCCGGCTTCGATCAGGCCTTCGTCCTGTAAGGCATAGTAGGCCCCAGCCAATCCAATGTAGCCCACATTACTATGAACACAGCACTGGATAAATGTGGCCATCGTCTTTTCCTTACCCTCTCCGGCGTAGTAACGCTCGGCCACGGTCGAGCAGAACAGCCAGGTGACCATGATGGCGGCTAACGCAACCCAGACGGATTTAAGCTGAAAGGCTTGACCAAAAGGCGCCCTGGCGATTTCCAGGAAGAGGAGAGACGGAATGGCCATGTAGTAGACCATTTTGTTAGCCGGGCCGATAAACGCTCTGGGTAAGAAACCGACCTTCCTACATCCGCAACCCAGGGCAATCACCAGGAACATCGGCAGAATATTTAAGAAAACTTGCACGGAACGCCCTCTTTCGCGGCTTGAGTTGGTGGTCTGCGTCTCGTCGATAGGAGTGAAGTTCAGTTAACCCGGTTAAGAAAAAAAGTCAATCTCAAAAAGGCTTCTCGGCTGCTGTCTGGAAAATATATCGTTTCTCTTTAACTAATCCAACTAATAACAGTCTATTATCCTGTGATATTGACCGGCCTCCCTACCTGCTGAGAAGTATCGACTTGGACGTGTAAAAGGTGCCGGCCACCGCGCCGGTGAGTAGGCAGGCTAAAGTGGCGGATAGCAGTGCCCGGGGGCCCAAGGCGGCTAGCTCAGGACGGCGCTTGGGGGCCAGGGCGGCTAAGCCTCCCACAAAGATAGCCATGGAGGCGACATGGGCAAATCCGCACAGGGCGTAGGTGGTCACCACAATCGATCTGTGGTGGACAAATGCGTGATTTTTCATCAACACGGCCAGATCTTGATAGGCCACCACTTCGGTGACGATCAACCGTTCTCCGATCAATTTGGCGGCCGTCATGGCATCCTCCGGAGGGATACCGATGATCAGACAGAAGGGATAAAAGATATAACCTAAGATATTCTTGAACGACCAGATAAAGTTGCTCCCGACCAGTGAATTAACCCAGCCCCCGACTCCCCCCAAAATGAGGTCCAGGAGAGACAGCATCCCCAGAAAGGAGATCAACAGGGCCATAATCCCAATAACCAACTGCAAGCCGGCATTGCTCCCATTGATCAAGGAATCGATAAAATTGGCGTCATCCGGGTGATAGGGTTCGATGTCGATGCCCAGGGTGGCGGGTTTGCCGGTTTCGGGGAGGATGATTTTGGAAATCACCACTGCGGCCGGGGCGGAAATGATGGTCGCGGAAATTAAATGACCGGCCACTGCCGGAAAAACATGTTGCAGCATGAACACATAGAAGGCCAAGACGTTGGAGGCGATGGTGGCCATCCCCGCGGCCAGAATGGTATGTAATTCCGACCGGGTCATGCCGTCTAGGTAAGGCTTAATGGCCAGGTAAGCTTCAACTCCGACAAATCGGTTACTTGAGACAGATAAGGATTCCGCCCCGCTGAGCCGCATAACCCGGCTGAAAACCTGGGCAAAACCCTTGACGATGACCGGCATGATCTTAAGGTAGTACAACCCGGCCATAAGCGCACCGAAGAAGATCATGGTCGGCAAAGCTTGAAAGGCCAGGATAAACCCGACGGAGGTTTGACCGGAGGCATCGGTTTCCCCTGGGGGCAGAGCCAGGCGGCCGAACAAAAACTGGGTCCCGGCCGTGGCGCAATTCAGCACCTTAATCACCACCTGGTTCAGCCACAGGAACAGTTCGGATCCGCCGGGGAGCACAAATATAAACAGCCCAAAAGTCAACTGGAGGCAGATGATGACCCACCAGTTCATGGTCCGCTTATGGGCCGACATTAACCAGGCGATGCCCAGTAAGGCGAACATCCCGAAAAAACTAACCAGATTGTATAGCTCCATATTCGGTCACCGCCGGGAAATGCTCAACTGAAAAAAATTAACCGCAACCACCCAATACCGTTGGATCAAGGCAACGACGTTAAGATTTCTCGCTTCGCTCGAAATGACAGAGAGTGCTTGAAATGACATAGAGGTGGACTATCCTGAATGTCGATGCAAAGTTGTCATTCCGAGCGAAGCGAGGAACCTTATCATATCCTCTTATCAAGCCCGAAGATGGCCGGGCCGCACTCTTAGTTTAACCGTATTGCCATAATTACCACATTATATCAGATTACGCTATTTCAAGATTCGGCCTGACCTAGCAAGCCCAGGCGCAGCGTATTCAGCCCGATGATGGCCGCCCGTTGCTGGAGCATGGGCCTGTCACCGCCCATCCGCCAGGTGAAATCCTTCTCCCAACCTTGGCCGACTACGGCCGCGTTTCCGACCACCTCGGGGATCTGACCTTTGTCCTCGATAAAGCCCAGGATGACCAGTCCGACTGAGGCCCCATAGATGTCTCTGATTTTTTCGGCCATGGCTCGGGTGACGGCCGGACCGGATTTCAGGTCTGCCTGACCCAGCCACTCGGCCAGCCGTCCCTTATCCTGAATGACCAGGCTGGTCACCACCCGTCTGGACGGGAGTTGCCAGAGCTTTGTCGCGGCCGCACCACCGGAAAAGGTCTCCAGGACGGCCAGGGTCAAGCCGCGTTCCCGCAACAGGCCGTCAACTACTTCTTCCAGGGTTTCGTCGCCGACGCCGTAAATGTTTTCCTTAAGCCGCGACCTGATCTCGGTTTCTACCGGATCAATCAAAGCTTGAACCGCCTCGGCATTATCCGCGTTGGCGGTGATCCTGATCTTGATGTCGCCCAGCGAGGCCAACAGCCCTACCTCGGGATTTGAGCCTTCCTTCATCAGGTCGCCAATGACCTTATCCACGGCGCTCTCGCCCAGTCCGACCACTCGTAACACCCGGTAAGTAATCATCTGGTCCTGCAAGCCAAACCTGGCCTTGATCCAGGGCACCACGGCGCTGGGCCAAAGATGCTTTATCTCGCGTGGGACACCGGGCAGGCTGATAATCGGCCGATGATCCTTCTCCAGGACAAAAATGGGCGCGGTCCCCACCGGATTAGGGAACGGAGTGCTCCCGGCCGGAACATAGGCCTGACGGCGGTTGTTCTCCGGCATCCGGTAGCCGATTCTCTGGAAAAATACCTCGATATCATTCATCAGGTCCTGATTGTAGACCAGTTCCACTCCCGCGGCCTGGGCCACCGCCTGGCGGGTCAGGTCGTCCTCGGTCGGTCCCAGTCCGCCGGTGGTGATGACCAGGTCAGACCGGGTCAGGGCCTGTCTGATGGCCAGTTCAATATCCTCCAGCCGGTCGCCCACTGCCGTCCGAAATCCCACGGCCAGCCCGATGCGGCCCAGTTCCTTGGCCAGGTAAACGGTGTTGGTGTCAACGATCTGCCCCAACAGCAGCTCACTCCCGATGGTGATAATTTCACACCGCAGAGATTCCGGCCTGCCGGCCTCCAATCCCGTATTCATTATGCCCACCTTATCCGTGAAGACTCCTATCACTCATGGCTTGAGAGATGTCTCACCTAATGTGTGGTGATCTTAAGGATGTTCCGGCCGGGTCGGTCCATGACCGGCTTCTCTCAGGTTCGGCTCCGATATCCGGCGTTCGTTGACGACGCATTATTCGGCCCAGAATAACCGTTTTGGGGCACAAATTCAACAAATTATTTTTGGCAAAAAAAGAAGGAGATTCTATGAAAAAAAATGTTCTTGATATTTACTATCCTGGATACTATAATATTATATAAAATATGTGGTATTACCGATTTGGAGGATTGGATATACAGGGGGAACGGCACCGTCGGCGTTTGGGTGGCGGGAAATAGGAGCACCTTTCTTTTCGTAGAGAAGAGGTGATGGTTAGATGTGAGGAGAGCCAATGAAAATAGAGCCGAACCTTGATGCAATGATTATGTTTGTTTTGCTCGTCTTGCCCGGCCTAATATCGATGCACATCTATCGTCTATTAATGCCAGCCAAAGATATGGATTGGAAGAATTCACTTCTTGAGGGGCTGTTTTACAGTACGCTCAATTTTGCTCTTCTGCTGCCTCTGATCGTCTGGTTGCACTGGGATGGATTTGTAGCCAACCATCCTGTAATCTATATCTTTTCGATGATGTTTGTGGTCCTTGTTTTTCCGATTTTCCTGCCGTATTTGTGGTCTAAGTTGATTAAGTGGCGATGGCTCATGCGGAACCTGCAATCACCGTATCCTACTGCGTGGGATTTTTTCTTCGGTCAACGGAAATGTGCATTTGTTCTAATTCATCACAAAAATGGTAATAAAATAGGTGGGTATTACGGCCGGGAATCATTCGCTAGTTCTTATCCACGAGGAGGCGACATCTACCTCGAGACAGTCATCGCTGTCGATGATGGCGGAAGGTTCATAGAGCCTGTAGATGCTACCTTGGGCCTACTTATAAGGAAAAATGACTATGAATTAATAGAATTTTTTCAAGTTGGGCAACTACCTCTGCCATAGGAAGGAGAAAAAAATGGCTGACAAGAAGAAACCTCAACCAGAAGTAGAGAAAGGCGGATACCAGTCCACAGAACTTGGCATCCCACTTGGTTATTCGCCTATTGGGC
>JADFYC010000310.1 GCA_015233295.1 Deltaproteobacteria bacterium
CTGGATCTGTGGACCGAGGTTCGAATCCTCGTCCCCCAGCCACAAATCATAAATTAATTTCAATCGGTTACTTAACCACACGAAATAATTGGTTAAAACGCATTTGCGAAAAGGCCGGTGTCCGCATTTAGGTATTCACGCCATTCGACTGCAACCGCCCTGGCTGGTATCGGTGTGGCCGGGATAGACATCCAACATATCCTCAGGCACCGTTCTTTGACTACTACAGACTTTGACTACTACAGAGAGATATTTGCACCAACGGGGCGATTTGCGCGGTATATTGAATGATGTGTTTTCCAGACCTGAACAGAGAAAAAGCCGTCAGAAAAGCCGTCAGGAGGTCTTCAAGGGAAGGGGAGTTCTTCGGGTGGTTAAGTAACCGATTGAAATTAATTTATGATTTGTGGCTGGGGGACGAGGATTCGAACCTCGGTCCACAGATCCAGAGTCTGCCGTCCTGCCTCTAGACGATCCCCCAAGCAGCAATTAGTAGTGTTAGAAAATTATCCGCCGGCTGTCAAGAAGATTTTTCCATTTTTTTATTATTCACATTTTATTAAGATGTTATGTCATTACCTGAAATAACCGGGGCCGCGATTCAAGGCCATCGGGGTCGGGCATGAACCTGGGTGGGCGCAAAGTAGGGAGACACGCATAGAACATTAACAAATATTATTATATATAGTAATTATTTTTTCATTAAGAAAAGGCGCGACGGTCTGAATCGCATTTGATTTAGTAATATCTTTATATTACAAGTTGTTATGATGTGGCCGACCATTGGCACGTCTTTTGAAAGAGTAAGAAGGCAACAGGCCACTGCTCCCCTCTTCCAAACTCTGCCTGAGGGGACGCCGGCCGACTGATCTCGTTTCAAAGGAGGACGACCATGGCACGCAAAAAGAATATTAAGTCCGCGTCATCTATCTACCTCGACCAGCCGGAGTTTGACCTCTGGGCTGCCGTCTTGATGCAGGCCGTCGAGGACTATAAGGAAGGCGACCTGGACGCTCGATTTTATCTAACCAAGGATGACGACTACGCCGGCTCGTTCAATTGGATCTGCTCTATGTTCGACGTCGAGCCGGATTACATCAGGCACAAGCTACAGCTCAGCAAAAAGGAGCGAATAGAGGACCAGCTTCCTTCGAGCATCAAGCAAGGCCGCCGCCTTTATTCCCTATATCGATCACTACCCCGGGCGGTAGCGGCGTGCGCCCAATAACGTTCAGACTGCAGGTTGCGGGTCGTTGCGCTCTTCCTGCCGGGGGCAGGCCCGTATGCCGGCGCAGTTCTGAAGGTCTACCGTAATCTGCTCCACGAGGATGCGGCTTAGCCCGCCCTGTGGGCCACGTTGCGGAATCTGGCCGAAATTCGGGTCTGTTCATCCCGCCCGGACCTCGGACGTGATTGACTTATTCAAGCCGATGTTGTAGTCTGGCCAAAATGGTGAGGCACGGGCCGGTTCCATTCTGCCTGGTGCGGTGTCATGTGAACGCAGATGATGACCAGGGTATAGTTGCGCAGGATGATTACCGGCATGTCGGAGTCAAACTTTGGCCATAACTAATTGGAGGAGCCATGTTTAAAGAGGATAGGCAGGAATCCAGGTTTTGTTGGGATGATCTAGGGGATATAAATGAAGGCCGGCCGGGGTTGGGGTCGATGACTTCCGTGGCCGTTTATCGGCTCATGCAATACACTCTGCGGGACGTCTTGATTAGCCGGTATGACCCCGACACGGCCGGAAAAATTCTTTATGAAGCCGGACTCGTGGCCGGGAAAAATTTCTGTTCAAATATGTTGCCCGGCGGGCTTGCTTTTCCGGATTTTATTGCAGAATTACAGAAGATACTGAAGGACCTGGCCGTCGGTATTCTCCGAGTTGAGGGCAGCGACGTGGAAAAACTGGAGTTTACTTTGTGCGTTTATGAGGACCTGGACTGCTCCGGACTGCCCATGACCGACGAGACGGTCTGCGATTATGACGAAGGTTTCATCGCCGGCATTCTGGAAACATACACAGGTAAGCGGTTCGTGGTCAAGGAGATCGACTGTTGGGCCACCGGAGACCGGGTCTGCCGCTTTAGGGCCTGCCCCGCCCCCGATGAAGGTTAGGTTCACGTGCACTGGATCTTACAAATCGCTTCTTAGCAGGCGGGGCCGGTTCTGAGGTTGCTCAAATTGGGGGGGCGATCGTCACCAACAGCCGCAGGTCCGTTTTGGCCCGGAGTCCATGTGGCTCGCTGATATCGCTGACTAGGACGTCTCCTGCCTGGGCCGGGATGGATTGGCCGTCTTTTCCCAGGAATTCACCTTCGCCGGCGATAATGACCAGGCTCACCTGACCTTCGATGTCGTGGGAATGCACCGGCAGCTCCTGCCCCGCCTTAAAATTAAAGTTTAGAATCTTGAAGTAGGGAGACTCGTGGACCAGCAGCCGCTTAAATGCTTTTTCCGAAAATCCCTGGGCGTCGTAAAGATTGGTTTTATTCATTGCCGGCTCCTTTTCCGGTATAGATGCACCGCAGATCTAAAGCCCAGCCGGTTAGACCGGGCTTAGACCGTATCTTCCCAATAGATGCACTTGCGCGGGCAAAAAATCATGGCCTCCCGGATGCACTCGACCGGCCCGCCTTCGGGCCTGATCACCTCGGCTATCTCCAGGTCCTCGTGAAAGATGAAAATTTCCGGGCACAAGGCAGCACAACCGCCGCATCCGTTACATTCCCGGGTATTGATGTAGACCCGGCCAGCCTGTGAAGTCGTCATGGGTTCCGGTCCTAATTTCCGGTCTTAGTCAATTTTTTCCCGGCCAACCACTTTTCCTCTAGGGCTGACCACGACTACCTCCATGGGGATGTCCTTGTCCGCTGCGGTCATCCCCTTTTTGACGATGGCCGGCATTCCGGAACAACACGGCACCTCCATGACGGCGACGGTGACGTCCTTAATTCCGGCCGTTTGAAACATCTCCGTAAACTTCTCCACATATCCTGGGATGTTGTCAAACTTGGGGCAACCCATCAGCACCACCCGGCCTTTCAGCAGGTCATGGTTGAGTTGCGGGTAAGCTACCGGCACACAATCCGACAGAACCAGCAGGCTGGCCCCCCGCAAGAAGGGGGCGGTAGGCGGGACCAGATTGAGCTTGATCGGCCAGTTGGCCAGGTTGGAGTCGGTTTCGTGCTGGTCATGGTGCTTATGCTCATGGTGTTTATGCTGATGGTGCTTGTGATGGTGCGACCCCGGTTGATCGGCCTCCTGCGTGGAGATGGGGGCTATCAAAGTCTGCAGATGAGTCGAAGCACAACCACAGGGCATGGCGGCCGCCGGCTGAGCCTTCTTCTCCTGCTCCTTAGCCTTAAGATGCTTTTCGACTTCGTGTTCATCAAATTCATCCGCATCCCGTTCCGTGATGATCAAGGCATCATTGGGACACTCACCTAAACAGGCGCCCAGGCCATCGCAGTATTTGTCGGCCACCAATCTGGCCTTGCCATCCACAATCTGGATCGCCCCTTCGGCGCACGAGGGGACGCAACTCCCGCATCCATCGCATTTGCTCTCATCGATCTTAATGATTTTTCTTGTGACTTTCATTATCTTCACCATCCTCCTGGAGAAATGACGCGTTATCGTAGGGTGATGCCGGCTCCGAGGTCTCAAAAAAGCCAACACAAAGGAGATGGAGTGTTGTGCTTTTAATTAAATGGATAATCACATAACCTATTGGGACGGCTTGATGCCCAGGAGAATGCTCCGAGCAGTTTCCCGGCCAGTGGCGGTCAAGAAAGCTTTGTCGATGATCCGGGCGATTTTTTTTGGAGGTATAGGCTGTTCTTTGTTTTTTTCCTCCAGGTTGACGATCATGTCGGCATCGTAAACTGATTTAAAGTTCACTGTATCTGTTGATCTGGGATGGTGATGGTGGCTGACTATTTCACAGACTTCATCTATCATTGGCTCTTTGGCCCCTAGTTTGGTCAGGATCTCCCGAGCCACCGGCGGCCCTTCGAGATGTTGATATTTAGGGGCGGTGCTGTTGTATTTTTTTTCCGCATTCTTGATCCCGATGTCGTGGAGGTAAGCCGTAGTCAGGATAACGCCAAGATTACCCTTTTCGCCGCGGCCGATCCTCTCGGCATACCTGGCCACCCGGCCGGCATGACCGATCCGCTTAAAATCGGAGCCAAAATACCGTTTCATTTCCACCGCCACCCGGTCTTTGAGGAGGTCATCCCGCTGGGCCAGGAGGTCCGGAGACATCTCGCCGAGGCACTGTTCGGCATACTTACAGTAGGAAGCACAGCCAAAGTCTATTTTAGGATTCAGCATCTTGTGACCGCACTTCTTGCACTTCCGGGCCGATTCATCTTTGAAGAACTCCATATCATGTCCGCATTCCGGACATTTGGTTTCGAAGATGGCTTCCGGTGTCCAATACCGGCTATCCTGTCCGGGACACTTCATGTTTCTTCCTCCTCTGCTGAGGTCCGGGCGGGGTGTAATTCCATTAACTCTGATAGGCGAAAACCTTCAGGAGGTTATGAACATATAAGCATAGTCCGTGCCTAAGAAAACAAGACCTGGAGGACTATAACTAATTC
>JADFYC010000311.1 GCA_015233295.1 Deltaproteobacteria bacterium
GGTCATCGGCGGTCACCAATTGGGCGAAACGTTTGGCCAGTGGTTTGACCTTCTTAGCCGCTTCGACGGTGGGAAAGCTTTCCTTGGCCTGGGCGCGATAACTTAAGGAAAACAGGTCCAGAACTTCAAAGTCCCTCTTGCCCTCGGGTGTCGTCACTTTCTTATAAAAACCTTGCTTGGCCTTATTGCCCAGCCAGCCCTTTTCCAGCATCATACCCATGATCCTGGTCACGTCAGGCGATTTTAGGATCTCCCGTTGCTCATCATGGGGGATCAGGGGGTAAAGATTGTTGGCCACGTGGCTGGCGATGTCGTTGCCCACCAGGTCGTTCAGCCGGAAAGTGCCGGTCTTGGGGTGGCCGATAATCGGCCCGGTCAGGTAATCCACTTCTTCCACGGTATAACCGTTCTTCGCCGCATAATCGATCACGAAGCACCCGGTGATGGACACCATTCGATTGGCGATGAAATTGGGTGTGTCTTTACAGGCGACGACGCCCTTGCCCAACATTTTTTCACCAAAGTAGGCCATATAATCTAGTATTTCCCGGCTGGTATCGGGTGTAGGGATAATTTCAAAAAGCTTAAGATACCTGGCCGGGTTGAAAAAGTGGGTGCCGAAAAAGTGCTTCTTGAAATCTGCGGAACAATCTTCGCAAATATTGCTGACCAAGAGGCCGGAGGTGTTGGTCGAGACTATCGCCCGGGGTTGCCGCACGGATTCAATCCGAGCCATCAATTGCTTCTTGATCTCAAGTTTTTCGATGATAACTTCAATGATCCAATCCGATTCACCGACCCAATTGAAGTTATCCTCCATATTGCCGATGGTAATGCGATCCAGGTAGCCGGGGGTGAACAGGGCGGCTGGTTTGGATTTTTTCACCGCCTCCAGGCCGGAAGCCACGATCCTGTTTTTTACCGCGGGGCTGTCCAGGGTGAGTCCTTTGGCTTCTTCCTCTGGAGTCAATTTGTTCGGCGCAATGTCGATCAAGTATACCGGCAGGCCGGCGTTAGCCAAATGGGCGGCGATTCCCCCCCCCATGACGCCCGAGCCAATGACGGTGGCACGTCTGATGTTGAAACTCATGTATTACCTCCTGGTATGAAGAGTCGGTGTTCAGAAACGAGTTACACGGACTAGAGCAAAAGGCGTGCCGATGGGAATAGATGCTTTAATAGACTGGATTATAATAGATTATTTGAAGTGATTGGGAGGGTGGGGAGACAATCTGGTTGTTGAATTACAAACAAAAGCCGAAATATCGACATCACGACGCTTGCATTTTTTGTTCTTTGGCCTTCTTGGCCGCCTTAATTAAGACGTCGCGAATTTTTTTGGCTTCTTCCAAATCAGGCGCCAATTCCAGGGCGCGTTTGATATGCTGATAGCTCGTGGGCAGGTCTTGGATCAGATAATAAACTAGGGCGATATTGGTGTGAATATGTTCATCATCACGGGCAAAGCTCAGGGCTTTCTTGTATTGTTCTATGGCTTCGTGATACCGGTTCATCTTCCGCAGGGCGATCCCCAAGCGGTTGCAGAGATGAACAGGTTCGGTGTCCAGGAACTCGGCCACCCGGAAGACACGCTCGGCGTCTTCGTACAACTCTTTTTTCATGTACCGTTCGCCGATGTCTAAGTGGATCGCGGCATCTTCCGGCACGGCCAATAGGACGCCGTCAAATAGTTCCCTGGCCTTATCTATTTGTCCGGCATCGAGTAATTTTTGCGCCCGTGCAATCTTTTCAACAACTTTTTCTCCGGTTTCTTCCTGCTCCGCCTCAATCAGGCTGTTCATAAAGTCGTACATGACTTTTTCCTGACCTTCGGCAAAAGAAACAGGGCCATAGCTGGATTTAAACAGCTCGCTGCCGGTTAAGTCCTTGGCCAATGTAAATATTTTGGCGCTCAATCTCTCATTGTCTGTTTTGCGGATCTCCAGTTCAATGGTTTGGCGCAAGGCATTGGTAAAGGCCATGAGTGACCGCTTCAATTGGCCCTGTTGCAAATGCGCCTTGGCCTCAGACAATTTTCGTGTAATCAACTGGAGATCCTGAATGCGGGCTTCGCGAGACATATAGACCGATTTCCCTATCTAATTCATCCATGGAACCCAGGATGACACCTGGGACTTATTAAACATAACGCAACTCGGGGAAAAAAGCAATCACTAAAATAATAGGAAAAGCATAAAACAGAAGGGGAAAAAAAGTACGCTTTGCTTCTTAGCCCTACCGGCTAGAAAAAGTTGGCCGGCGTTTTCCTTCTTCGGGCCGCCGCCACCAGTCCTACCGCCCACGAGGCGGTACCCAAGGCGTGAAGATGGACATAAGTGGCCAGCACGTTTTTGTAGCAGATGCCGTCCCGCTTGTCACCCAACCCGTGCCCCTTTTTCAACCGAAACACCGTCCGCACCGCCTGAACCGGCCATTCCAAGACGTGAGAATAGTGGAATTCATGACCCTTCAGACAACTCCCCGTCTCAAAATAGGGATTGTCCCCGTCTACCTCCACCACGGCATAACCGTGGCCCTGGGGTTTCTTTTCCAGGCCGAAAACCAGGGGTAACACCCCGGCCATGGGATAGGTTTGGCCCTCAATGAGCAGGCTCCGGCCCAGGTACATCAATCCGCCGCATTCGGCATACACCGGAAGCCCGGATTCCACCGCGGCTACCACCGAGGCCCGAAAGGAACGGTTTTGCGCCAGGATGGCCGCATGGGTTTCGGGAAAACCTCCTCCGATATACAGGGCATCCACCGGAGGAAGAATCTCTTCGCATAGGGGACTGATGTCCAACACTTTGGCCCCTAACTGAGACAAGGCCTCGATATTTTCCGGATAATAGAACTGAAAAGCCGTATCCCGAAACACACCGATCACCGGTGGCGGGGTACCGGAATCTACCTCCGGTATGGAAGCAGGCGGCACCGGCCTCAGCGGGGGAGCACTTGAGGCCAGAGCCCAGAGACGATCCAGATCCACGTGGGCGGCCACGATTTCTCCCATTTTTTCCAACGAAGACACCACCTGGGGATGCTCGTGGCAGGGGACTAACCCCATGTGCCGCTCCGGGAAGCTGTTCTGGGGCAATTTAGGTATCGCCCCCAGGACCGGTAGTCCGGTGTAGGTTTCGATGGCCGCGCGCAGGACGGATTCATGTCGGCCCTTCAGCACCTGGTTCAGTAACACAGCCTTGAGTCCCACCTGGGGGTCCAGGTTGAGACAGCCCAAGACCATGGCCGCAGCCGTCCGGGTTGTTTTGACACAATCCACCACCAAGGCCACCGGGGCATTCAAGGCCTTAGCCAGCTCGGCGGTACTGTAGGCCCCGTGAGCATCGACACCGTCGTAGAGACCCCTGTTGCCTTCGATGACGGCCCCATCCGCCGCCTGAACCCGGCGGGCAAACGAGTCTAAGATTACCTCCCAGGACATCAGAAAGGGATCCAAATTATGACAAGGTCGGCCGCCGGCCATGGCCAACCAACCGGCGTCAATGTAGTCCGGACCCTTCTTAAACGGGACGATGTCCAAGCCGCTGTTTTTAAGGGCACGGATGAGCCCGAGAGTCAGAGTGGTTTTACCTCCGCCGCCTCTTAAGGCCGCGATGATCAACCTGGGACAAAACAGATCATGTGGCATTATATCTATATATCTTACCTGATAAGCATAATTGGTTAAGGGCTGATGGGCCGGATATCCAGGCTAACGACGGACTAATATTTCAGACTTGAGATAACACGGTTTCTTTTTGGCGGCAATCAGATATCGGGACTGAGGGTGGCCCGTTTTATCAAGGTGACGACATTCCCGGCGTCATTATATCTGATCTCGTCGAAATTGATCCGAGCCAGCAGGATCCCCCGGCCGTGATTCAGCAACTCCATCGGATCCATTTCCTCAAGCTCTCCGATCTTACTACGCCAATCGAATCCGGGGCCGTTGTCTTTAACAATCACTTTGATCCTGGTTCTGTTGATGTGCGAAATGACCTTGACTGTTCTGGAACAAAAGGCGGCGTAAGACTTTCTTTCGGTGATCGCGTCCAGGTAAGTATTGGTTTCAATGAGCCGGGTTTTCTCGTCAAAATTAATCTCTAAGTTGCCATGCTCCATGGCATTCAGGATGATCTCATAAAGTCCGATGGATAAGCCGCTCAATTCCTCCACCTTGACGATGTTGGAGGCGCACGACAAGGCCTGGTTCACTACTCCGAAAATCTTGTCCAGGTCGTTCTTGATTTCCAAGACCATCCATTCCTGGACCACGGCGGAACGGTCCGGAGAGGTTCTCTGTTGTTGCTTAATGGTCCGGGCGATTCTGGTGACGACGTCTTTGATGTGATCAAGAGCGAAAGGCTTTTTGATATAGTTGGCCGCGCCCTCCCGTAGTGCGGTAATGGCCAGGTTCTCGTTGCCGTGGGCAGTCATGGTGACCACGAAGGTCAGGGGGTCGATTTTCCTGATCTCTTTTAAGAGCTCTATGCCGTTCAATTGCGGCATCATGACATCGGTCAGGACGATGGGGTAGCTCTCCCTCCTGAAGACTTCCAATGCCTGTAGCCCATTAGAGGCCGTAGTCACAGGGA
>JADFYC010000312.1 GCA_015233295.1 Deltaproteobacteria bacterium
AAGGTAAAACTGAAGGTGCTCCCCTGGCCTGGCTGTGATTCAACCCAGATACGTCCGTTATAGTGCTCGATAATCTGCCGGCAAATGGTTAACCCTAATCCCGTCCCGATGGGCCTTTCACGACTGACCTCCCCGGTGTAGACCTGATGAAACTGATCAAAGACCCTGTCTAAATCTTGCGGCGGAATACCCATTCCGGTATCCCGGACACTGACCCGGACCGATCCGGGCGGGACGGCCACCACAGAGACGACGACCTCTCCTTCCTGAGTAAATTTAGCGGCATTGCTTAACAGGTTAATCACGACCTGAATAATCCTGTCCCGGTCCGCTTTGACGAAAGGTAGGTTCTCCTCCGTCTCGATGATCAAACGGATGGCCGGGTTGAGCAGGAACTGGCCACTCACCGCCTGCCCGGCTTCCCGGGCCACTTCAGCCAGGGACACGGCCGAATCACGCCACTCAATTTTTCCCGCCTCTATCTTGGCCAGATCCAAGACATCATTTATCAATCGCATCAACCGTTCGCCTTCCCGGATAATAATACCCAAGCCTTCGTCAACCTTATCAGCTTTCAGCGTCCTTTTGGCATCACCAACCACCAGGGGTTGAAACAGCTTCAGAAAGTCCTTTCGGATCAACTTGGCAAAACCCAGTACTGAGGTCAGCGGAGTCCGAAGTTCATGCGAGACTGAAGAAAGGAAGGTCGATTTCAACTGGTCCAGCTCTTGTAGACGTTTGTTGGCCGATTCCGTTGCTTCTTTGGCCTCTTGCAGTTGCTTAAATGTCTCTTGAAGAACAGTATTCTTGGTTTCAATTTCCTTCAGCGTGGCCTGGAGTTCTTGTGTCCGTTCCTCCACCTTTTTTTCAGTGTTCATCAAAAATTCAGTTTTGAGCTTGTCGGCCTCCCGGAGTGTTTCCACCAGTCTTTCCTGGGTCCGCAAGGCTATTTGTTGAGCCGAAAATTTTTCCTTTCGTTCGGTATTGATGCGGTCTCCCAATCCTAGCGAGAGGAGGATGACCTCCATGGCCGAGCCAATCTGGATCACATATGTGGTGATGAAGTTGGCGGGTATAATGGCAAATGTCTTAAGGGCATAGGCAATCATCCCGCACATAAAGGCAAACCAGGCCAGAAGAAAGTATCTGGCGGCATGGACGCCCCTAATATAAGTTATAATACCTGTAGTTACGATTGTAATGGCCGCAAACATAGCCAATAAGGTCGCAAACCTGATGGAGACGGCATAATCCAAGACCAAGGCCAAGAATACGACCAACACGGCCCAGGCCCTGATAAAATTTAAGGCTCGATCCAACCGGGGGGCATGTTCCCTGGCCTGGAGAAACAATCTGGTGAATTGGACTCCGATGAATGTGGCGACTCCGATGAAGAAAGGAATGGAATGGGCCGCCCACCATGGGTAATTGGGCCAGATATAGGCGTATCCATGCCCCCCCAGAGAGAACTGGAAAAAACCATAACCGAAGATGTATAGGATATAATAAAGATAGGTGATATCTCGGATAGACAGGAAAAGAAACAGGTTGTACAGAAGCATAACCAGCATGATGCCGTAATAGATGCCGAAACCGAATTGAGCGGTGGCCACATCTTCCGCCAGGGCCACGGGCGACCACAAATTCAAGGGAATCTGGACGGAACTTTCCGACCTGATATGGAGATATATGGTCTGCGGCTGTCCCGGGGCCAGTTTCAGGCGGAAGATGAAGTTCCGGTGACTGACTTCCCGGTGGCTGAATGGGAAAATGGCGCCGGCTCGTCTGACCTCAAATCGGCCGCTCGGGTCGGACTGGTAGAGGTCAACATGGTGGAGCAACGGATAGCCGACCTCCAATAACCATTCCCGCTCAGCCCGGTTATGGACAGGCGAGTAGATCAGGTTGATCTTGATCCAGAAACCTGATTTGGTCAAACCGAAGTTGGGAATTTCTTCCCTGGCGGGCCTAAAAGCCTCGGCCAAAGACGCTGAGGCGACATCCTGAATGGACCGGTTATTATCTTTGTCTTCGAGGTAAGTCAGATGCCGGCCTAAAGGATACCGGTTCTCGCTGTCAGTTATCACCATAGGATGATCAAGCGTAGCCGTCTGCCCGACCCAGGCAGGAAAAAAGATGACGCAGATTAAGACCACAATCACTAATGATGGGCGATCACAGCATAGGGTGCGCATCTTTTATCCCGGCATGAGAAAAACTCGACATCATCAACCAAAAGCTATGAAATGACAGCCGGCCGGTTGTTATTTTTTCTCGGGTGTCTATATCCACATTTTATCCGGAAAAGGGTGGCTCCGCATTTTGACGATTTTCTACACTATCCAAAAGGGCCACCAAGTTTTCCAACGACTGCTCCAGCGTGTTTAGATAATCCCTTTGCTCATCTGTCAGCGGAGTATCTAACAACGACTTGGTGATGCCCTGGGCCGCGCTCACATCCTTCCTAAGTTCGTGGCTGATATCGGCCAGGACTTTGTCTCCGGTCTGATGGGCCCGGTCTAGTTCAGCCGACAGTTCGTCTATCCGCCACATGGTGGTTTGCAGTTCCCTATTGGCCGCCTCGGCCTCTTCTCTGGTCTGCCGGAGTTCCTCTTGATGCTCGGTGGTCCGGTCGACCGAATCGGTGCCGGTCTGATCATCCGTGGTTTGATCTAATGTGGTGGCCGGAATAGCCGGCTTTGAAGAAAGTGGACGAACCATCAACAGCATTCCCACGGCGCCGAGAATTGTCAGCAAAAATAAAGATACGCCCATGACTGAGACCTGGTGATCAACTGAAGCATAGAGTTCCTGACCATCCATTTTGACCACGATCCCCCAGCAACTACCCTCAATCGGGCCATACCCACTGACATAGGGCGGCTCTATAATGACCCCGGTTTCTTTTTGGCCGGCTTTCTTCAGCGACGATTCAATCGCGGCGACGTGCGGGTCATCATCATAGCCAAATTTCGATTCATTCCTAAAAGGAAAGAATACCCGGACCCGACCATCTTGAGCTACCCCCAGAATAGTCTCACCCGTTTGCCCCAAACCAGAGTAGTCTTCAATAATCCGCCGAAGCCTGGAAGTCCTTAACAAGACGATGTCGGTGCCCATTCTTTCATCATTTTTCCCAATAATTGGAGCGCCTACGGGTAGATATAACTCTCCGGCGATGGCTGCGGGCCTAAGGAAAAGAGCTTCTTTGCTGGTTAAAGCGGGGACCGGCCAGTGATCTGCCGGGATGGCCAACCCACACTGGACCACCATCTCGCCGGTTGCATCCAGTTGACAAATTCCGGCAATTTCATCAGAACTATTCATGGAATCATTTAGTTTAGGGCGATTTAACCTGACCAGCTTTTCCAGCGGCATCTCATCCCGATTATAGGCGCCCAAATTCTGACGAATGACCGTACGGGCGGCTATTTGCATTGAAACAGCCTTGCACCGATAGAGATATTCCTCTACAGCCATGGTCCGCGTCGTCACTGTTTGGAGAAGACGATTTTCCTCAGCTTTTTTCAACCGCTTAGAAAGATGAGTAATACTCAACGACGAAATGCCCAGACCGACCACGAGCAGGCCCAATACGGAGTAAAAAACAATCAATCGCGGCAGTCTTAGATTGTGTGGTTGATCAGACACGGCCGGCGTCCTTAGAGGTTACGGGTTATGGATTGCAGAACCTGGTTATGTTGGTATAACCAACGGCGATTCATATTATTTTTCCTGGGGTAAGATCGTCAATATTTTTATGCCGATAGGCCCCAATGACAAACAGTTGCCTCTTAAATTATTGCGGGATATTTTGCTCCCCTGAGCCGTTAAGTTAACTAGATGACCTTGACCCGTCTCCCGCAACCCAAGTCTATGTGTACCCAAAAGGAGGCTGTCATGTCAATAGTTAATGAAGAAATCGAGGCTTCAACCCGGCAAATCCCGCCCCGGCGGGAAGACCTCAGGGCACGGCCTGTGGGGCCTGCATCAATTTGATTTAATATGCACAATTAGTCGGATATCTCCATTGTCTTGCAAAAAATCCGATCTTGATCCATAATCAGCCGGACGTAATTACCTATGGAGGTCTCCATGCTAAAAGTTAACGCCCGCATATTGGTGGTGGAAGACTTTCCCACTATGAGGAGAATCATCAAAAACACTCTCCGGCAACTGGGCTATGATAACATCAAAGAGGTGGAAGACGGCTCTCTCGGCCTGGTTGCCTTGAAGGCGGAACCCTTTGACCTGGTCATTAGCGATTGGAATATGCCCAAGATGACCGGTCTGGAGTTACTCCAAAAAATGAGAACCGATGAAGAGCTCAAGCACATTCCATTCTTGATGATTACAGCCGAAGGGCAAAAAGAAAACATATTGACGGCGGCCAAGTCAGGCGTGAGCAACTATATTGTAAAACCTTTCACGCCTCAGATTCTTAAAGACAAACTCAAGATCATCTTTCCTTAAAGGCCGCCCGTATTCTGCCGGCGGCCGGATGCCGCATTGTTGTGTCGCTTAAACATGGTAAAAAAAGAGTGTCAGGTTCCTGTTCCAGAGTATTACGGCCTTATAACG
>JADFYC010000313.1 GCA_015233295.1 Deltaproteobacteria bacterium
GAGTGGCGTTGTCCCGACCTTGAGGCCGTTTCGGCCATGGAAACAAATGAGTTTGACTTAACCGCGGTGCCCTGGGTTTATGACCGGCTCCGGTTGTGGAAGACTGTTGGGTATCTTGACTTTGTCAATAATAGAGAAATGTCAGAGGCCAAGAAATTACGTGAGGTTATGTGGTCGGCCAGGTCGATTATTCTGGCGCCCGTCATGTATGGGGGCGATCTTGCAGGTATTATCGTGTGTTGTACCATATTAAAGAGTAAGATATTTCTGCCTCACGAAATCAAGCTGCTGAAAATGGTCGCTGAAATTTTCGCCAATGCCTTGGAACACGAGAGGGGAGGGGTGGCCTTACGCGAAAGCGAGAACCGGTACCGGGTGGTGCTGGATTCATCCGCGGACCCGATCATAGTTTACGACCACGAACGTAACGTCAGTTACACTAATCCCGCTTTTTCCCGCACGTTCGGCTGGACCCCGGAGGAAATTTCCGACCGGGAACTGAATTTCATTCCGGAAGCGAAGCAACCGGAAATGGAAACGGCGATGCAACGTCTGGCCTCCGGCCCGGAAGACTATTTGTATTTTGAATCTATCAGATTAGACAAGAACCATGTCCCGATTGACGTCAGTGTCAGCATGGCCGCTCACCGCAGCCCCGAAGGCGGTCTCCTGGCCGTAGTCACGAATCTGAAAGACATCACAGACTGGAAGAGGGCAGAGAAAGACCTCCAACAGAGCCAGGTCCGGTTCAAGGCACTCTATGAAAAATCTCTGAGAACCGAGGAGGTTTACCGGTCTCTGTTTGATGCCTCGGCCGACGCCATTGTGTTGTATGATTTGGAAGGCCGGACAAGATACATCAGTCCCGCATTTACTAAGATATTCGGCTGGACCTTAGACGAAGTGGTGAATACCCGAATCCCGTTTCTGCCGGAGGCGGAAAAAGAAACCACCTTAAAGATAATTGTGGATATCATTAAGACGGGAGCGCCTTGTCACGGCTTCGAGAGTAAACGGATGTCTAAAGATGGTCGGTCCCTAGATGTGAGTATCAGCGCCTCCCGATATGATGACCACGCCGGCCGGCCCGACGGTTTACTCGTGGTATTACGAGACATCACCCAGCAGAAGCTGCTTCAAGCCCAACTCCAGCACGCCCAGAAGATGGACGCCGTGGGTGCCCTGGCCGGGGGAGTGGCCCATGACTTCAATAATATTCTCCAGGCGATTATGGGTTACATCCAACTCCTGCTCTTGGACAAAGACGAGAATCATCCGGAGTATGAAGAACTGCGGGCCATTGAACAGGCCGCCCGCCGGGCTACCGAGTTGACCCAACAACTCCTGACATTCAGCCGCAAGGTGGAAAGCAAGAAACGGCCCATGGAACTTAACATGGAGATCATGCAGGTGAAGAAGCTGTTGGCCCGGACTATCCCAAAGATGATCTCCATTGATCTGGATTTGGCGGACGATCTGGGGCTGATCGATGGCGACCCGGCCCAAATCGAACAGGTGCTGATGAATCTTGGGGTGAATGCCAAAGATGCAATGCCTGAGGGAGGTAGACTCAGCTTCAAGACCCGAAACGTAACGCTCGACGAAGAATATTGCCGGATGCACCCCGGGATGAAGCCGGGCAGCTATGCTCAGATAACTATCTCTGATACTGGTCAGGGAATGGGCCGGGATGTCCAAGAACATATTTTTGATCCGTTTTTTACCACCAAGGAAGTGGGCAAGGGGACCGGCCTGGGCCTGTCCATCGTCTATGGGGTGGTCAAGGATCATGGCGGGAATATTACTTGTTACAGTCAACCGGGACAGGGTACGGAGTTTCGAATCTACTTGCCGGAACTGGACATAGAAGCTTGCCTGGAGCAGGATCCGGACGCGGAAGAGATGCCGCCCGGAGGTGACGAGACCATCTTACTGGTGGACGACGAAGCCGCAATCAGCAACCTGGTCACCCAGTTGCTGGTCACCCACGGCTATAGTGTTTTGACCGCGGCCAATGGCTTTGAAGCGTTGCAGGTGTACAAACAGAATGTCGACCAAATCGCACTGATTATCCTTGACTTGAACATGCCGGAAATGGATGGCCGCGCTTGTTTGGAGCAGCTCCGGCAAATGGATCCCGAAGTAAAGGTGATCATTTACAGCGGATTTTCCAGCGAGTCGGTCAAGGAAAGTGCGATTGCGGCCGGGGCGAAGACATTTTTGACTAAGCCGTTTAACGTGGTTAAGATGCTTACCGTTATCCGCGAAGTTTTGGAGGCGGACTAACGTCTGATCCCTTGATCAAATCCCGGGGAGGCAACATGCTGCATCCCCGGGAATCACGGCTAATGTGGGTATGAGATCAACCAGCATCAGCCACCTGTTCAATCGTATTTCAAGGTTTTTTCTAAGAGCTTGGCTTGAGCGGCGGCCAGTCTGGCGATGGGCACCTGATGAGGGGAACAAGAAACGTACGTCAACCCGATGGCATGACAGAATTTGACCGCATCAGGATGCCCGCTTTGTTCCCCGCAGGTACCGACTTTAAGGTCTTTTTTGGTTTTCCGGCCAAGTTCGACGGTCATCTTCATCAGCCGCCCCACGCCATGGATGTCCAGGATTTCAAAGGGGTTGTCGTGGAGGATCTTGTTTTCGTTATAAAGCGGCAGGAATTTGTTTTCAGCGTCTTCCCGGGAGAAGGAGAAAGTGGCCTGGGTCAAGTCATTGGTGCCGAAAGAGAAAAATTCAGCTAACTCGGCCAGTTTATCGGCTCTCATGCAGGCCCGGACGACTTCGATCATGGTCCCGAATTTGAAGGCGATATTAACCTTGTATTTCTTGGTCACCGAGTCGTTAATAGCCGTAACCAGGCGGTGAACCCATTTCAATTCCTGAAGGGTACACACTTGGGGAACCATGATTTCGGGTTTGACATCGTGACCCTCCTGGAGAAGCTCAGCCGCCGCATCCAGGATGGCATGGATCTGCATGGCATAGATCTCGGGATAGGAAATCCCCAACCGGACACCCCGGTGGCCCAGCATGGGATTAATTTCCGAGACGGCTTTGACCTTAGCCAGTAGCTCTTCTTTATATCTGATTAACTTTTTATCAACATTCTGCTCTCGGATTTTGTGAATGGCCTCAAGGGTAGTCTTGATCCCGGGAATAAACTTTTGAAGAGAAGGATCGAGAATGCGCATGGCCTCCGGCAACTCCTCCATGGCGTTGATGGTTTCTTCAAACTCCTTGAGCAGGCTCAACTCCGTCATCACTTCTTCCTGGGTGGGTAGGAATTCGTGAATCGGCCGGTCCAAGAGCCGAATGGCCACCGGCAGCCCTTCCATAGCCTGGAAGATTTCCCTGAAGTCCTCTTTTTGGAGAGGCATTAGTTTGTCTATGGCTGCCTGGCGTTCTTTGGGTGAGTTAGCCAGAATCATTTCCCGGACGACAGGCAACCGGGCCGGGTGATTGAACATACGTTCGGTGCGGCATAGACCAATGCCTTGGGCGCCATAGCTTCTGGCCTTTTTGGCCATTTTAGGAGTGTCCGCGTTGGCCATGACGCCTAGAGTGGCAATGTCGTCGGCCCAGTGCAGCAGGGTCAACATATCCCCGACGAATTCCGACTCCACGGTGGGCACGGTGTCCAGATAAACAGCCCCGTTGCCGCCGTCAATGGTAATGATATCTCCTTCCTGTAGAACCTGCTTGCCGATTTTGGCAGTCCGCGCCCGAAAGTCGATAACCAAATCCTTGCATCCGCAGACATAAGGTTTGCCCATCTCTCGGGCGGCCACGGCGGTCTGGGAAGTCTTTTCCCCCCGGCTGGTCAGAATACCTTGAGAGGCAAAGAAGCCGTAGACATCGCTCGGTTTAGCCTCTTCTCGCACCAAAATCACTTTTTCGCCGGCTTTACCCGCCTGTTCCGCTCGGTCAACATCAAGAATAACCTTGCCCGAGGCCGCTCCAGGAGAACCTCCTATGCCCTTGCAGACCGGCTTGGCCCCGGTCGACTTATCAATGGCCGGGTGTAAGAGTTGTTCGAGTTGCTTGGGATCAACTCGGAGGATAGCTTCATCTTCAGTCATCAAGGCTTCATTGACCATGTCGTTGCATGTCTTGACTCGGGCCCAGGCATTCATTTTGCCGTTTCGGGTTTGGAGAGCGTAAAGCTTTTTCTTTTCCACCGTAAATTCGAAATCCTGGACTTCCCTAAAGTGATTTTCCAGGGAGTGCCGGAGATCTTCTAATTCTTTATAGACCTTGGGCATTTCACGTCGGAGTTTTTGAATTTCTTTGGACGTCCTGATGCCGGTGACCACGTCTTTCCCCTGGGCGTTGGTCAGGTATGTCCCGAACAGTCTGTTTTCACCGGTGGCTGGATTCCTGGTGAAGGCCACGCCGGTACAACTGTCATTGCCCATATTGCCGAAAACCATCGTACAGATGTTAACCGCAGTGCCATTAGCCATTTCGGGGGTGATGCTGAATTCCCGCCGATGGTCCGCCGCCCGTTTGCCCATCCAGGAGCCAAACACAGCCTTTATGGCCGTTTCCAACTGGGTATAAGG
>JADFYC010000314.1 GCA_015233295.1 Deltaproteobacteria bacterium
GATGATGGACAGGGTTATTACTTTGCCGGAAATATGAAGGGGATCGAGGAATTGTTTCCAGACAAACCGGAGCTTGAGGGGACGGATTTAAGCGCCCAGCAAGACATTAAAGGGAAATTTGTCATCAGAGACCTTATAGACCTCACCCGAACCAAGAAAGAAGGCTTTTACGAATACACCTGGACCAAACCGGGGCAAGCCGGAAAGCATTTCCCTAAGATCACCTTTGTCAAATATTTTGAACCACTTGATTGGTTCATCGGCACCGGCGGCTACTTAGACGACATGGAAGAAAATATCAAGAAAGAGGTTCTTGATAGAATAGGTAGAATCAGATTTGGATTGAATGGGTACATTTTTGTGGTCGGCTACAACGGCGTCACCTTGATGAATGATACCCAGTGGCACCTGGTCGGAGCCAATCTCTGGAATCTGACTGATCCCAACGGGGTTAAGGTGACTCAAGAAGAGCGAAAGGCCGCGGCCAGGCCGGAAGGCGGATTCATCAACTACGTCTGGAACAAACCCAGTGAATTGAAACCCTGTCCCAAGATATCATTTGTCAAGGGGATTCCGGAGTGGGAGTGGATGATCGGCTCCGGTGTATATGTGGATGAAATTGACCAGGTCATCGCGGAAAAAAGGATCGTCCTGCAACAAGACGTGAGAAAGCAAATCCTCAACGTCGTGGCTATCCTGATGGGATTACTTCTGGTCGTCTATCTCACGGCCAGATATATATCTTATAAAGCTAAGATGAGCTTTGATATTTTCACCTCTTTCTTCAATGCCGCGGCTGATGCCTCGGTGACCATTGATCAGGCTGCGATGAACTTCCACGAGTTCAAAATGCTGGCCCTATCCGCCAACGAGATGGTGGAAAAAAGAAATCAGGCTGAGAAAGCCCTGAGAGAAAGCGAAGAGCAACATCGTCTTCTGCTGGAAAACACTCCCGACATTATCTCCAGATTCGACCGGTCTGGAGGCCATTTGTATGTCAGCCCATCCATGACCGACTTTGTCTTGACTAAACCCGAAGAGTTCATCGGCCGGACTCACCGGGAACTGGGCCTCCCGGAAGCCCAATGTCGGTTCTGGGAACAACATATTCCTTCAGTCTTTGAAACCGGGGCTCCCCTGGAAACTATATCCGAGTCTGAGACGACCAAAGGAAAAACGGTTTTTAACTGGCGGCTCATCCCTGAATTCGACTCCCAAGGGCAAGTGGCCAGCGTGCTGAGTGTCGGCCGGGATATTACCGCACATCACCGTTCAGAAGAACAATACAAAATGCTGTTCGATCAGATGTTGGACGCCTTTTCCTTAAACGAAATCATCTGCGATGCCCGAGGTAACCCGGTAACTTATCGATTTTTAGCGGTTAATCCGGCGTTTGAACGGATGACTGATCTTAAGGCCGAAGACATTGTTGGCCGGACGGCACTCGAGGTCTTGCCTAACCTGGAGCCATTTTGGATTGAGACCTACGGGAAAACGGCCCTGACCGGGGAACCAATCCATTTCGTCAATTTCAGCCGTGACCTCGGCCGCTATTACGAAGTCAAGGTATATCGACCGATTCCAGGCCAGTTTGCCTGTATTTTGAATGATATTTCTGAGCAGAAACGATCCCGAGAAGAACTCACGCGGCTGGCTACGGCTGTGGAACAGGCGGCCGAATCCATAATTATTACTGATAAACACGGGAATATCCAGTATACTAACCCGGCCTTTCAACACATCACCGGCTATACCAACGAAGAGGTGATGGGCCGGCATTCGCGCATCCTCAAAAGTGGTAATCATGACGGAAACTTTTACCGGGACATGTGGCGGACCATCGCCCAGGGACAGGTCTGGAGAGGGCACCTGACCAACCAGACCAAAGACGGCGGCATTTACGAGACGGAAGCCAGCATCTCTCCCGTCAAGAACGCGGCTGGAGCGGTCACAAACTTCGTGACCGTGGAAAGGGATGTGACCAAAGAGGTCAGGTTGGAAAAGCAATTGTTCCAGGCCGCGAAGATGGAAGCCATGGGGACGATGGCCGGCGGGATAGCCCATGATTTCAACAACATCCTTGGGTCTATCTATGGCTATACCGAAATGGCCTTAGAGGATGCTCAAGCGGGCAAGACCAACCCTGATTTTTTGGAAGAAATCCTCAAAGCGTCCAGAAGAGCCAAGGAATTAATCAAGCAGATACTAACTTTTAGCCGCCGGACCGAACAGGAGAAGAAGCCGATCAAGATCGCTCCCCTCGTGGAAGAAACGCTCAAACTAATCAGGTCGTTCCTGCCTTCCAGTGTCTTGATTAACCCGATAATCTTAGACAAAGATGCCGCCATAGTCGCTGATCCAACTCAAATTCATCAAGTTTTGATGAATCTTTGCGCCAATGCCGGACAGGCCATGTCCGAAACCGGCGGTGTATTGACCATAGGACTATCCGAATTCAACCTTGATGCGGCGGCCGCGTCCCGGCATGTGAATTTGGGTCCCGGGCCCTATGTCAGACTTACGGTCAACGATACAGGCCATGGCATTGATCACCGAATCATCGATCGCATCTTTGACCCCTTCTTCACCACTAAGGATAAGGGCAAAGGCACGGGCATGGGGTTGGCCCTGGTTCATAGCATTGTCAAGAGTCACGATGGCGAGATCAGCGTCTTCAGCGAACCCGGCAATGGCTCCATGTTCAATATCCTTTTGCCTCGAGTCCGGAGCGAGCCTGAACTAGCGGAAGAACCCGACTCCGCCCCGGCCCGAGGGTCGGAGACCATCCTCTTTGTCGACGATGAAGAAAGTTTGGTCAAAATGGGTAGGAAAATGATTGAACGCCTGGGCTACCGGGTCATCGCGGCGACAGACAGTATGGCTGCATTAGAGATTTTTGCGGCTGATCCTGACCGGATCGACCTGGTTATAACCGATATGACCATGCCCGGCCTGACCGGAGACAAGTTGGCCCAAGAAGTCATCCGCCTTCGTCCTCATACTCCCGTTATCTTATGTACCGGATTCAGCGAAATCATCAATGAAGAAATGGCCAAGGCGGTAGGGGTGAGCGAGCTGGTATTCAAACCGTTGGAGACACATAACATAGCCAAGCTCATTCGGAAGGTGTTGGATTCCTGAACCGGCGGAGGCAACAAAACTCCTGTAAAAAACAGGCGGAAATAGATACCCATGGCTTTCTTTTCATCTAAACTCTCGCCGGTTCCATCGTCAAGGCCACCTCAATGGCTGTCTTAATGTCCAGATAGTTGAAAGGTTTATCAACATGCCTGGCCGGACCAACCTTTCCCGTTCTTTCTCTCATTTGCTCTTCTGAATAACCAGTTACAAAGATGATTGGAATATTGAGTTCCTGCGTGATTATTTCAGCCGCGGCGATCCCATCCAGATCACCGGGCATGCCGACATCCATCAAGACCACATCCGGCCGCAATTCCTTGGCCATTTTCAGGGCTTCCCGCCCAGTTACGGCCTGACCCACCGGCAGGTATCCCATCTTCCGCAACCACTTCTTTAACTGCATGCAAATAACAGCTTCATCTTCAGCGACCAGGATTCTCGCCATTGTCGTGCCCTTACCAGATAAACAACAACGAAGCTTATAATCGGGGTTGATTACCCACAAAAGACGGAATTTACCGTTTGACCAGGTTAATATACTTTCAACATATAATTAATCAGCAGATACCCCGATTAACGGCCTCATTATACATCAGGGTATAAAAATGCACAATAAAAAATATACATTGGTAAAAAATAGATTTTATGGTTTATAAACCATCCTTATAGGGATTGGAGCGATTCGCCCTGCCCTGAAGATCAGATATCTAGGCAATCAAGGAGGAATTATGGCTGGATGGCATTGGTGGGCCACGGATAAGCCTGACATAACAGGCCGGCGCCGGGAGGACTGGGCCCGGTTTGAAAGATGCTGACAAAAATAACTAACCGATAATTTGGGTTAAATAGCCTGAGTGCGATGAGCCGGATAACCTGGGCCGGCCGGTCTCTTCCACCTGTATTTATCTGACAAATCTGTGGATTTACTGCTGTCTTTCAATTAATAAAACTCATCTAATTCCGGTAAAAAAATACTCCGAAGGGATGAGCGGGTCAACCCCTTCGGAGCATGGTCGTAAGGTACGTATTCGGCCTGAAACCTAAAATTTTCCAACCAGGCCAGCTTACTTCGCCGTCGCGGTGGGTAGAAGCATCTGGGGTTCTCCCAAGAGAAAATCACCTTTTTGGATCCACATCTTCAATATGTCGGCGATCTCTCTGGCTCGGCTCATGCTGGATAAAGGCGTCGTCGGAATATTTTGCCCCTGGACTGTAATGCTCCCTGATTTCAGCTCGGCATAACTGACCTGGCCCAGGGTCTTTCCGGTCACCTTAGGGTAATCGGTCCCATAATCCACTATCTGGGCGAAAATATCTTCGTCCGAGACTCCGGTGTATCCGGCCATTTCTTCGTCTAAAATGGGAATCGGGATGCCCAGGCCGACACACAGCGTGCACCCGTAACCGGGCATGGATACGCCCACGAT
>JADFYC010000315.1 GCA_015233295.1 Deltaproteobacteria bacterium
ATGTCCTGCCTAATATCATTGAACTTTTGGTTGTCAAAATTGCTTAAATAGATTCAAAAAGCCGTACAAAAAGCCGGGCGAGAGCCGGGCAGAAAGTGGTGCGACAATGTCGTCATGCCAAGCTAACTTTGTCTGGTCAGCCGACTGGCTGAAACGTCGAGAACGAACATCGGCCCGAGAGCGGAAATGCGACGAATGCGGCGCCATTTTCCCACCTGGTACTATGTTTTGGTCATGGCTTTACGACACGGATAATGACGAACTGAAGAATAAAAAATATCTTTTGGCACAGCGTCTTTGTCACTTTTGCCATAAGGTGACCATGGATCTACAAAGCATGGGATATATGCCGCCGATCGGTAACCTTTGGGGTTACAGTGAGGATTGTTTCGATGATTACGCCCCGGAGAATGAGACGACTAAAATAGTCGGACGAGGTCCGGCGGAAAGTGGCGCAAATGAGAGCATGGGAACGCTTCATACATGAGTGTAATGGAAAACAAGAATGGGACAATGATCTGAGCGCCGAGGATACTAAATTCATCGTAACCTGGTTTAACCCGAACACACAAAAGTGGCGGAAGATTTACTTTCAGGCCCGAATCGACGCCGTTCGTTACGCTAATCTGGCCTGCGAAACGAGCGAGAGAATCCCTGTCCAGGTGTATAAACTCATCAAAGAGGTATGGCCTCATGATCATAAAAAGAACCTGTCGAATCTGTAAGAAGCCGCTGCCGGGAACTTATTTGGATGATGACCCGAGCGTCTGCCCGGAGTGCGAAGAGGAAAGAGCGTATCGGGCGCGAGTAAAAGAATACTGTGCCGCTGTTAATCGATACCATCCTGTAGGTTGCAAATGTCCAATGTGCAACCCTGGGACTCAACGGACTTTAAGCCACATTTTTACTAATGGGGTGAGGCATCGTTATCCATGAGCAAAATAACCCGCTGGAAGAAGTTTGAGGAGATGGCGGCCGAAGAGATAAGGGCGGCCGGTAGATCCTATGCTGAGGCTGCAGCCTTTATTGGGCTGCTCTCTGAATGCCATCTGTGGCCAAACTCTATAGGAGGCATTGTCGGGTTTTGGGAACAAGGGCAATTCGTCAGCTTTGGGTCAGAAGATAAACTCGCTGTTGTCTATCTTCCGGTGGATGGGACATTTAGAGTGGAATTACTTGGGTAAGACTGGGGGAAGCGCACAACCTTTCGGTTCAAGCTTGAGTCCAGTCGGATGGATGCTCGCCAGGCAATTCACCGAATCAAATGCTTTATCTGGCCGGATAAGCAGCTACAGAAGGCGATAGGGACATTTTGGTCTAACGGAGAGGCTAAGTTAATGCCAGAGATTAATTTAGATAAAGCAATTGATGTCTTCAAGAGGAACCAATATAAAGTCACGACCCCGATGGATGGTTATTTCTTGGTCATTGGCTCTGGTTATTATGATGTCCGGTTTCATGAGACTGAAAAACTTGATGGGGTTTATGCCCGTGGGTTGACGGCTATCCCAAAACCCAGAAGGAATAAAAGGAAGTACCTGCAAGATGTATATGTAGATACTCTGGCCGAAGCATTAGGATTCCTCATGGGAGATCATGACCCGGTGAAATCCATCCTCCGGCTTGGCGGCAAAAAAACATATGAGATTGTAACTTCGTTGTGAATACGACCCGCTGAGACAGAGACAAATTCGCCCGGACATCCCACGATGGGAGCCGGGCATTTCCTTGACACTAAATAGACTGTTAATTAATCAACTAATGTAAATCGTGGGACTATTACTCCGTTATATTTTACTGTTTCCAGAAACATTTTAATTGGCCTCACATATAACTGCCCGCCGCCATAGAGCGCCCGGTAAACTACCAAGCGTTCAGCCGTCTCTGAATGGTGGGCCACGCCGATCACGTCGTACTCTGCGCCCCGGAAATGCCGATACCGGCCCAGGGCGATCATGCCGGCGCCCCTTTGATTACTTCCTTTAGCGCAGCCACCCGGCGAGTCCATCCCCGGAGGTATTTCGCCCTGGCCGGAGCTTTGGCCAGGGCGAAATAGAATCGGAGCCGCCTGTTCAGGTATCCCAGGGTCAATTTATCGGAGCCTTCCAGGTTAACGGCGTCCAACACGCCATCCACAGTGTTTTTCCCCATGCGGCCATCGACAACCAGCGGATTATTGAGCAATACGGCATTAGCTTCTGACTGCAGCATTTTTACAGCCCTGGGAACACCCAGGTTGACGGCGGTGTCGAACACGGCCATGGCCACCTGATCCGGCAGCTCGTCGCACAGGCACTTATCCCAGAACTCCCGGCGATAGAATTCACTGGCCTGGTCCTCAGTCAACGCCCGGATATCACCCGCGTCCACATCGCCGTCATGGTCGATATCCCCGGCCTGGCCCAGGCCTCGGAGGAACCGCAGGCTGATTCCGTACCTGGTGGCGCCGCCTGGATCCGCCGGATCTTCGGTGAACTTGCTGCCGCCTTCCCATTCCAGGGTCTTTGGCAATATCCGGTCAAACACTGACATGGTTATCCCTCCGTCCCGTGCAGATCTGCTCAATTTTGGTATCCATGTTCCGGATGGTGACTCCCATCCCTTCAAAGCCTACCTTCACCTCAGTTCGTAAACCGGCCAGGTCTTCGCCGTATTTCCGCATGAGATCGAACAGCTCATCAAAGAGCTTGTCGGAGTCGGCCTCCAGTTTATCAAGCCGCTTCCCGCACGCCTGGCAGGCTTCTTTATCTATCTTTCTTCTAGTCAGGTCTTCAATTTTATTTTCGATACGAGCAAAACTCGTTTCCGATTGATCTGCCTGAAGTCGAAATGGAATCTGACTATCTGCAATTTGGCTCTTCAGGTTGCCGTAGATCATTTTAAGCGCCCAGCCCAGCACTCCAAGAAAAGCCATAGCAGAAATAATTGGAAGATCATGAGACATTAGAATCCCTTTCGCAGCCGAATTTAAGCAGGCTGTCCACTGGGAACCCGGGTGGGCGGCTCGCTGGGGGCCTGTTTCGCATTCCCATTTCTGATGACCGTTACCAGGACGTCGATGTCCCGAACCAATTTTAAAACATCGGCCTGTTTGGACACCAAGGCATTCCAGCCATCGACATCGTTGACAAGCTGGGCCGTCTCGCAATATATTTTGATCCCATCGGCAACTTGAGATGCAACGGGATCTACCTGGTTGATGAAATCGGCTTGATCCTTTTGATTCTGCAAGATCGCCTTGGCCGCATCTGCCGCCATCATCGCGGCTGTCCCCATATTGGTCAGGTCGGTACAGGAGGCGATAGCAATGGCCTTGTAGTTGTGGCTGTCGTTTTTGATAGCCTGTTGGGTGGCGCACCCGATCAATGTGAACAATATGCCGACCAGCATGAAGATTTTAACATGTTGTGCTCTTTTCATGTTTTGCTCCCCGTAATTTTTTGAATGATTGGATTGTCGGAGCCGATTTTTTCAGCACTCCGGCCGACCGCATAAATACCTGTGACAGAGGCCCAGGCGACCCAGAATGAATCAGGGAGAGCCATCATGGGCGGTGACACGGGATGGCCCAGCATGGTCGTGACGAAGGATGCCAGGGGAGTTAACACGCCGTTAAGCAAGAAGATAAGCAGCCCGACATAGATAATGCTCGGTCTTGCCCTTTTAGTGTACTTGTCATCTTGAGTAAGTTCGGCCACAATGATGGCCTTTTGAGCTTCCACCAGGGTGTTTGTCTGGCTGGTCACCAATGCCGTGACGGCCTGTTCCGCCTGTGCTTTCTGCTCATCGGTCATCGCCGGCGGCCAGAAATGGCCCAACACGCCGGAGACCAAATCCGCTACCGATCCGATTCCGCTAAGATCAAAACCCATTATTATTCTCCTTGACCGTTAATTTTCGTAAAATTAATGAACGACACAGACAACATCGGGGTCAGCCCCCGTTCTATACAATACTCCGGCGGTAAGTCCTGCTGCCACTGCTGCTGCGTTATTGGCATATGCGGATAATCCACCAATTTTAACATTACCACTTGATAAAACTGTAATTCTTTCTATGTTATTGGTAATTATCCCAACGTCACAAGCATCAGTAGAACCGAAAGTCTTCTTTGAACCAATGGCATCGCCACCCTTAGTCCATTTCGTGGTGTCTACGCTGCTTAAGGTAGATAATGCCGAATCAATCTGATCATGGGTATTTGTCCCGATACCACTAAGGACTGTATGCGAAACGATACCACCTTGCGTCGTATCGGCATGGGTATGGTTAGATGTTGGGATACTACCTAAATATCCCTGTACTATGCCGGTATTGACTGTAAAATCGTCAAAAGTACAGGCCCAAGAAGGGTTGCTGTTCCAAGTATCTCGTCGTAGCTGTATAGACCACCCTGGGTTGCTCCCATAGTTATAAGTAGATCCAATCTGTACCCATGCAGAACCACTCCAATAATATGCCGTAAAAACACCATTTGACATCGTGAGCCGGATTTTCCCTGACGTATCGGTAGTGGAGACATTTCCAATAGTTGTCCAAGACCCGCCTATATACCTTTGAAACG
>JADFYC010000316.1 GCA_015233295.1 Deltaproteobacteria bacterium
TTAATCGGATTTTTTGGGCAGCCAACTCATCATGCTTCGGAGTTTTTCCCCGACTTGTTCAATTTGGTGCTCTTTTCCCTGGCGTCGCAGGGCATTCATGACCGGCCGGCCGGCCTGGTTTTCTAATATCCATTCTCTGGCGAAGAAGCCTGATTGAATGTCATGGAGGGTTTGCTGCATGGCCTGACGAACTTCGGGGCCGATAACCCGGCTGCCTCTGGTCAGGTCTCCATATTCGGCGGTGTCGCTGATGGAATAACGCATATAGGACATGCCGCCTTCATACATCAAATCAACGATCAGTTTGAGCTCGTGGAGACATTCAAAGTAGGCGATTTCCGGCCGGTATCCGGCCTCGACCAGCGTCTCAAATCCGTACTGGACAAGCTTGGTCACGCCGCCGCAGAGGACGGCTTGCTCGCCGAATAGATCCGTTTCCGTCTCCTCCGCAAACGTGGTTTCCAAAACTCCGGCCCGGGTGGCGCCGATGCCCCGGGCATAGGCCAGAGCGCGTTCCAGCGCCTTGCCAGTGGCGTCCTGATGAATGGCCACCAGTGAGGGCACTCCGGCGCCCCGCTCGAACTCCCGGCGGACCAGATGCCCCGGACCCTTGGGCGCAACCATGGCTACATCGACCCCTTTGGGAGGGACAATCTGGCCAAAGTGAATGTTAAACCCGTGGGAGAAGAGAAGCATTTTGCCGGGGGTCAATTCCGGTTCGATTTCATCCCGGTATATTTTGGCTTGTCTCTCGTCCGGGACCAGGATCTGAATGACTTGGGCCTGTTTGGCCGCTTCCCGTACGGGCAGAGGTTCAAACTCAAAACGTTTGGCCCGATCATATCCGGCGCCTCCGGCTCTTTGCCCGATGATCACGTCAACGCCGCTGTCCCTGAGATTCAGGGCCTGGGCGTGACCCTGAGAGCCAAAGCCGATGACGGCCACTTTAGAGCCTTTTAGCGTCTCTATCTTTGCATCAACATCATAGAATATCTTCATGACAATTTTCCTTTCTTACTTCGGGCCAAGGCAATAGACCCGGTGCGAGCGATTTCTGCAATCCCGAATGGTCTGATCAGGTCCAATAGAGCTTCGATTTTACCGCGGGCGCCGGTGACCTCAATCGTTATTTCATGGTGGGTAACATCCACTACTTTGCACCGGAAGATATCGACAATCCGCAGGATCTCTGCTTGATGACCGCCGCTGGTCTTGGCCTTGACCAAGGCCATCTCCCGTTCTACAAATTCGGTGCCCTCATAATCGATGACCTTAATGATATTGATCAGCTTGTTCAGTTGCTTGTTAATTTGCTCCTGAATCTGATTGTTGCCTCTGGTGACCAGCGTGATTCGGGAGACTTTATCATCCATGGTCGCGGCCACGCACAAGCTCTCGATATTGAACCCTCGGGCGCTAAACAGCCCGGCCACCCGGGACAGCACTCCTGGTTCGTTATCGACTAGTATAGACAGAGTGTGTATTTCTTCCTTTTCGGTATCCATGTTGCTCGCCTTTTCTGACAGGTCATGTGACGGGGCCGGCATTCGAGCCGCCCCAATATGGTTTGGTTTTTGGCCGTAGTCGTGTTTGATGAGTCTCGGGTGTGGTTGTGGCCAACCGATCTAACCCTGGGACCATGTGGCGGAGAAGTATAACCCAGAAAGATTAGAAAGAAAAGAGGGAATCTGGCGAAATGACGATTTCCCGGTCGGATTTGACGAAAAAAATTATATTATTTTAGCTACATGTGTTAAATTACTTAACTCCGTGACGGCCTAGACATTACTTTGCCAATACTTGACGAATAAGTTTGGCCAGACGGGTGATATCGATTGGTTTCATCAGAAATCCGCTACAACCCATTTCCCTGGCTTTTTCTTCATTGACCACCTCACTGTATCCGGTGCAAAGGATAACCGGGAGATCGGGTCGCTGACGCATGATCTCCTGGGCCAGTTTATCGCCCGTCATATGAGGCATAGCCATATCCGTAATCAACAGGTCAAAATCATCGGGATGAGCCATGAAGGCCCCCAAAGCTGCCACTCCGCTGGTTTTGACGGTAACTCTGTACCCCAACCGCTCCAACATCATTTTTCCGGTATCGGCTAACCCCGGTTCATCATCGACCAGCAGCACGGACTCGGTTCCGGTTGGGATGGCTTCCACGAAATCACTGGTCGACTCGGGTTTGCTCGATACTGCCGGCAGCAGGATGTTAAAAGTCGCGCCGTGACCCGGTGGGCTATAGACGCTGATGACCCCGCCATGATTTTTAACGACGCCGTGGACGATGGCCAGGCCCATGCCGCTGCCTTGGCCGATATCTTTGGTGGTGAAGAAAGGGTCAAAGATGCGGTCAATGATGTTGCGGTCAATCCCATGGCCGGAGTCGCTGACGGTTAGTTTAAAGTAGGGTCCCGGTTTCAGATCAATGTATCCGGCCGCGGAATCAGGATCAAGATAGAAATCATTCAAACTGATGTACAGGGCTCCGCCGTTCTCCGCCATGGCGTGGGCCGCGTTGGCGCCGAGATTTATCAGAACCTGATGGAGTTGGATTGGGTCCCCCAGGACAGTTGCGTCCTCGGTTGATATTTTTGTCTGGATGATAACGTTAGCCGGGAGCGAAGCTCGGAGGAGTTTTGCTCCTTCTTCAATGATTAATGATATATCAACCGGTTTTTTCTCCGGTTTGGACTGCCGGCTCAGGACCAATATCTGTTGGACTAAATCCCTGGCCCTCTTAGCGGCTTTAAATATCCCTTTTAAGAATTCCGCCTCAACGATACCCGATTTGGCGTCATCCAGGGCCAGTTGCGTGTAGCCGAAAATGGAACCAAGGATGTTATTGAAATCATGGGCGATGCCGCCGGCCAGGGTACCGATGGCCTCCATCTTCTGAGCCTGGCGGAGTTGGGCCTCAAGTCTCCGGCGGTCCGTAATGTCGAACGCAAAAATCGCCACTTTGACCACCTGGCCATGGTCGTCCAAAATTGGAGTGATGATGGAATCATTGACCATCCCCTGACGTTCGTCCTCATAACGGATTTGCTTTTTTTCGCGCAAGACCTCCAGGAAGTGGGCTTTTCTCCGATCCCGTACTTCCGGTGGGAAAAGGTTCCAGATGGACAGACCGACGATGTCGGAGACCGGCCGGCCAAATCTCGCAGCCATTGTCTCGTTGGCGTCAAGGCAAATGCCATCGCTGTCGAGCAAAAATGCCGCGGCGTTAGGGATGTTGAGTAACATTCGGGCCGTTTCCTCACTCTCCCGCAGGGCGGCTTCGGCTAATCTACGGCGGTGTTGCTGAATAAGAAGCAGGACGATCAAGAACGATTGCATCAAAAGAAAGGCAACAGCTCCGATGACATACTCGTGATATTCGGTCCACAACGAGGGGGGCCGGTTGATCACGATACTGCCCTTCGGCAGCTTGGATTCACTGATCCCCCAGCGATTGAGCTGCCGCCAGTTTAATGTGGTCGCCGTAAGAATATTAAGGTTGGTAATTGGGGCGGTGAGAGAATATTTACCATTTAGGATGTCAAGGGCCAGTTTGGCGGCCCGGGCGCCTTCAGCCGCATAACTGATCATGGAACCACCAACCACTAAGTCGAGGATCTGGTCATAGACTCCGAAAACAGGTGAGTTCGTCGTTTTGGTGATCACCTTCGCCACCTCCGCGGGAACAAAGGCCCGGCCGGTCTTGTCTCTGTAGAAAGCTATGTAAATGACGACGGTATCAGGGGGCAGAGAAGAAAGCCGTTGCAGCGTTTCCTCGTAAGTAAGCTGATTGGTGTACTCAAACTCCAGCTTGCCGGCCCATGGTGCAAATTGCTTTTTCGCCTCAAGTTCCCACCGCTGTTCGTCTTCACTGTTACCTAGCACGGCAACAATTCGCTTTGTTTTAGGAAAAAGAGATACGGCCACCTCCAACGTTCCGGATATATCCAGGATGCTCGGTAGTTGGATGATTCGGCGGGGTGGTTCGACCGCGGTAATTGTGTCGGCCGAGAGGATGCACAGGGTCGGCGCTGTTGGAAAAATATCCTTGCCTTCCTTCAAGATGAAATCCCTGGCCAAGCCTTCGATTGTGACAATCAAGTCGATTTTTTTGTGGTCATATTTCTGATGGAGTAAATCTATCGACCTTTGCCGATATTCCTTGTCGTTGTTGCGTATCAGATCCAGGTCTTCAAGGTAAATATTCTTAGAAGGAAATCCGGCATCGTCCATGACAGACATAAATGCGGCCATGTTCTTTCTATAGGCCGGCAAATAGTAGCCGGCGGAGTAAAGGAGGAGTACGGCTTTAGACGCGGCCGGAGACGGAATCACTGTCTGCGTTGGGAACGCGGCCAGACTTCCCGTGGTCGGTAGGGTCATAATTCCAAATAACCCCGTGGCGATCAGGTAAACCAAACGCACGCGTCGGCTAATGGCTTTGATCACAACACTCATGGTTATCTCCTTTTTTCGATGCCCCGGCCATGGGGTTCGCTGTCGTTGGACCTCTGTATCTATATAATAGTTACATAATCT
>JADFYC010000317.1 GCA_015233295.1 Deltaproteobacteria bacterium
ATCAACCCTGGCGATTTGTGGTTGTCCGCAATCCGGAGCTAAAGCAAGAGCTGGCCAGGCTAACCCATTATAGCCGGATCATCGAAAAAGCCCCGGTGGCTACCGCGGTTTTTCTGGATACCCAGGCCAGTTACCAGCTCCTCAAAGATCATCAGGCGGTGGGCGCCTGCCTCCAAAACATCCTTTTGGCCGCCCATTCCCTGGGTCTCGGAGCGGTTTGGCTGGGCGAAATCTTGAAAAACGGCCCCCAGGTCCGCCAACTCCTGGGCCTGGATGACCAGTACGACCTCATGGCCGTGGTCGCCTTCGGACATCCCCAGCCGAAAGAAAGGTCTTCTTCCCGGTTGGGATTAGACGACCTTGTTCTGAAAAAATGCCCCTAATAGCCTACTGGTACTCTGTCACCACGTAACCCGCAACACGTAACCTGCAACTCGCACCTGGGAGTTTCTCATGAGAGGGTCCGGCATGGTAAAGAGAATCACCGAATCAGTCTGCCTCCTGGTCATCGCCCTATTCGTAGTGACCTGTCTGGCCGGCGGCGCCTCGGCGCAGAGCTCGTCAAGAAAGAAGTCTTCTTCAAAAGCGACCGCCACGCCCACCCCGACATCGGAAAGAGATGGCGAAGGAGATCAAAGAAGGGAAAAATCATCTAGTTCGGCTTCGGATGGGGAATCGTCAGGGGGACACCCGGGAAGTTATTTTGAGTTTGGTGATATTTTACTTCCCTCTAAGATGGACATCGACCGCAAAAATTCTTTTGTTTACGAGACCGGAAGAGTAAAGACCGGCTACTTGACTTTGACCGGAAATGTCCCTTCAGAGGAACTGGTGGATTTTTTCAAGTTCAACATGGTTAAGGACGGCTGGCGGCTAAGATGTATATTTAAATACTCTAAAAATTTACTTTTGTTTAGTAAAGACGGCAAATCGTGTGTCGTCAACATTATGCCCCAGGTCGGCATCAGTTCAACCGTGGTGGAGATATTACTGTCGCCTGATGTCGGGTCCTAAGTGATTTAGTAAATTAACTCGCGGCTCGATTCTCCGCCGCGTTCCCTATGGCTGCCTGTCTCCGTCTTGTGGGAGGAAACCAATGTCCGTAACCGGAAATTCTGCGCCTGGTTCAAAGGGCTTTTTTTGCCGATTGGCCTTTGTATCAATTATTCTGTCGATCTGCCTGGTAATATCCGGATGCGCCGCGCTCAACAAAGACTCTAACGGCTCATCCTCATCCAGCTCTGATAAATCCGAGAAAAGTAGCACCGTATCCTCCCAGTCACGGTACTACGAATTTGAGGACGTTCAGGTTCCCATTGATATGAAGCTGGACAATGATAAGTCCTTCGTGTTTGACGCGCCTAGCTTCAAAGTTGGTGTGTTGAGTTTTAAAGGCCAGGTGACGAGCGACTCGCTGGCCTCCTATTTCGTTACAAGTATGTCCAAGGATAATTGGGTGCTGCGCTGTAAGTTTAAATATCCCCGCCGGATTTTGGTGTTTGAAAAAGTGCAGAAAATGTGCATCATAAATGTGTGGGACGACATGTTTTACACCTATTTGGAGATCTGGGTGGCCCCCACCATGGACGACGTCAAAGGCAGCAAAAGATAACCAGAGGACGGAAAAGAACAAATCGCAGGGAACGCGGGGGTGTTAACTTGATGCAAGGACGGCACATTACCCTTGGGGTCAGCGGCAGCATTGCGGCTTAAAAGGCTGCGGAATTGGCCCGGCTGCTGATCAAAAAGGGGGCGGACACCGAAGTGGCTATGACCGCCAACGCCACCCGGTTCATCACCCCGTTGACCTTTCAGGCCCTGACCGGTCGCCCGGTTAGTTGCCGGTCGTTCGACTCTTCAGATGAAGACGTGATGGCCCACATTTCCCTGGCGGCCAGGACGGAAGCCTTGGTCATCGTTCCGGCCACGGCCAACATTATCGCCAAGATGGCCATGGGAATCGCCGATGACTTCCTGACTACCCTATGCCTGGCCGTGACCTCACCCAAAATTGTCTGCCCGGCCATGAATGTCCGAATGTTCCAGAACCCGGTGGTTCAGGAAAACCTGCGACGACTTCAGGGGTTCGGGGCCATCGTGGTCATGCCTGGATGCGGTGATCTGGCTTGTGGCGAAACCGGGCCGGGCCGACTGGCCGAGTTACCGGAAATCATCGAGGCCATTAAATCCGCCCTGACGGTCAAAAGCCTGGCCGGGAAAAAGGTCTTAGTTTCCGCCGGCCCCACCCGGGAAATGATTGATCCGGTCAGATTCATAAGTAATAGATCGACCGGAAAGATGGGCTTTGCCATGGCCGCCGAAGCGCACCGGCGGGGGGCCCGGGTCTTTTTGGTCTCCGGTCCGGTAACTACGCCCCGGCCGATGGGGGTAACCGTGGTGGAGGTAACTACCGCGGTGGAGATGCGTCAGGCCGTGCTTGATCTGGCCCAGGATGCCGATGTGGTGGTCAAGGCCGCGGCAGTATCCGATTATGCCCCGGCCGAGCAGTATGCTCAGAAGGTCAAGAAGGGCCTGGACGAGGAAACCCTCCGGTTGATCAAAAACCCCGATATCTTGGCCGAACTGGGACGTCATAAAGGCCGCCGCCTGCTGGTTGGGTTCGCCGCCGAAACGGAAGATCTGCTGGCCCACGCCCGGGAAAAAATGATCAATAAGAACCTTGACCTGATCGTGGCCAATGATGTGAGCCGTCCCGGCGCCGGTTTTGCCGTGGACACCAACATCGTCAAACTGCTTTATCCCAGCGGACGGATTGACGATATTCCTCTAAAATCCAAAGAAGAAGTGGCCCGGGACATCTGGGACAGAATTGTGGAATTGCCGGCCCCGCGCGGACCAATCCAGTGATCGGCCTGGCCCTGGGCGGCGGAGGAGCACGGGGCGCGTATCAAATTGGGGCGTGGCAGGCGTTGACCGAGCTGAAGGTGGACATCACCGCTGTGGCCGGCGCGTCCATCGGCGCCCTTAATGGGGCCCTGGTCGTGCAAGGGGATTTGGACCGGGCGATCCAGGCCTGGACCGACTTTGATCCAAGACGCCTCCGCCGATTCAACCCCAAAACCATATATAGATTGCTGGGAGATGCGGCGTTGATCCTCTTGCCCTGGCCGCTGGGGAAGATTTCAGCCGGAGTCCGGACGGCCCGCCTGTTATTTTTATTGCGCACCGGAGCGAGGGCCGCGGGAACGACCAAAGCCATCGTTGATTTGGTCAAAAGCGGCTTCTTAGACGACCAGAGGCTGCGGGAGTTGATCACCCGGCATGTGTCCTGGGAAGCCATAGTCGGCTCGGGCAAGAAACTCTACGTCGCCACTACCACGGGATGGCCTGTTGTCCTGGGGCCGCGTCGCCGCCGGCAAGCTATTTACCATGACGCCGTTCAAACCCGATCTCCGGCTGAATTAGTTGACCTGATCACGGCCAGTATGTCTCTCCCCTTCATCTATTCGGCGGTGGCCCTTGATGACGTCCTTCATCTTGACGGCGGGTTAAAAGACCGGATTCCCATTTCACCCTTGGATCACTCGGGTGTCCGGAAAATCGTGGCGGTTCACCTCAAGCCCGGCCGGACCACGGATTACCCGGCTTGTTCCCAGGCCGAGATTATAGATGTGTCCCCCAGTCAAGACCTGGGCGGTTTTTTTAAAGGGACCCTCAATTTTGGCCGTGATATGAAAGAGCTTATCCGATTAGGATATCAAGACACCCTGGCCGCCTGTCAAGCCAGGTTTTGACGCTCCCGCCTCCCTGACCCACAATCATAACCAACCACCATTCCTTCATTCTCAAAGGTCACGACTCTTTCAGATAGTATGCTATTATAGTTAAATATTTTAGATAAATCTTGACACCGTGTGAAGAAATAACGTAGTTATTTTATAGCTATGAAATTATTTGCCGAACCTGTAACTTGCAACACGTAACCCGCAACGCATAACCCGTAACCCGCCAGGCCTGCCGCTGCGACCTTCCAAGGAGGTAATTGTATGAATCTCATGTCCAAGCTCGCCGAAATTGTCGGCCGGGAAAGAGTGTTTGATGATCTTGCGGAAAGAATTTCCAATTCCCGGGACATGTCAGTTCATCAGGGTGTACCGGAACTCATTGTTCACCCGGCCAGTACCGAAGAAATTTCTAAGATAATGAAACTGGCCAATCAGGAAAAAGTTCCGGTCCCCGCCCGCGGGTCAGGCACCAGTGTCACCGGAGCAGTCTTGCCGGTGTGCGGGGGCATCCTGATGGACTTGTCGAGGATGAATAAGATTAAGCAGATCGACAAAGCCAACTTCCATGCCGTGGTGGAACCGGGCGTTATCTGCGCCCATCTTAACGCCGCCCTGGCCAGGGAAAAGATGTTCTTCCCTCCTGATCCCGGAAGCTCAGCCATCGCCACCCTGGGCGGGATGGTGTCCACCAATGCCAGCGGGTTGCGGGCGGTGAAATACGGCACGACCAAGGACTATGTTCATGCGTTGGAAGTGGTTTTAGCCGACGGATCAATCATCG
>JADFYC010000318.1 GCA_015233295.1 Deltaproteobacteria bacterium
GGTTAATGCTCGACCAAATAACATCTTGTCTTGTCAAATAAAAAGTACATTTCTTTATCAACCGACCTTAATCATGGCGACGTCAGAGACTCACTCTAAGGTGATGTGGTTTCTCATTTCTCAGCCAGGAATGGCGGATTAGGAGACTAATACGCGTAACAGGTAACCAGTAACATGCAACAGGCAACGAGTTAAAAAGTCATCGACTGGGTGGTTCTCACCCGTTCGGTAAGTTGCACAATCCTCTCGATTCTGATCTCCAGTTCAGCCAGCATAACTTCATTGAATCCACCTACATGGGCTTCGTTTGTATTTGTTAAAATGATAGTCGGATCGTGCATTAGACCCACCCCCACCTTTTGGCAGGCCAGGTTGACTAACCGGAGCATAATCATCAACACGTCGGTGGCATCAAAGTTATCCTCATGATGATCCCTCACGACATGGCAATACCTTTCGGGCAGGTTCCACCGGGACAGAAGGTTAAATCCCTGGGTGGTATGCTGTGTCTGCAATACTTCTTTAATCAAATCTCCCGATAAATCGCTATTTATTTCATCAGATGCGACGATTTCGTCCAACACTCGGACGAGGAAAAGCTTGCCAATATCATGAAGCAGTCCGGCCAGAAAAGCTTCATTGGCCATTCCGGGGTAATCAGCCTTTTCAGCCAGCCATTTGGAGGCCATGGCAACGGTCAGGGAATGCCGCCAGATGTCTAACAGGTAGCCATTAATTCTCGCATCTGGAGAAATATAAGTATCTTGCTCAATCAAGGTCAGGATTAGGGCCGCCACCCTATTTCGGCCCAGCCGGGTGAGCGCCTCCTCAAGTGTGCTAACCCGCCTTAATCCACTGAAAAATCCTGAGTTAGCTTCTCGGAGAATCTGGCAGGTCAATGATTGATCAACCATGATCATCCTGACCAGGGTGCTTTCCTGGTAAACACCCTGGGCAATCATTTCCCGAGCTCGAAGAGCCACCGGACTAAATACGGGAAGCTGCAATTCATCGGAATTGAGCTTTTCAGCAACAATTTGGAGCAGAGGTTTCAGCATATGGCTATTCTTCTCCCGAAAGACGTCTTATCTCCTGGATAGGCCGCGGCTTCATCAACCGGGGCAAGAGCCGGATGACATCATGCAACAACGCTTGACCAGTGGCGGCCTTGGCCAGACCATCTTCGAGCAAGGTCACCAGGCCCGAACTTTGAACACTTAGCCTCCTGATCTCGTAGGAAGTCTTTTTGCTCAATATGGCATCCTTAACTGACTCGTTTAAGATCAATAATTCGAACGCCCCGACCCGTCCTTTGTACCCGGTATAGCGGCAACTGCGGCATCCTTCGCCGATCTTGAAGGTAGCCCCGATGATATCATGTTGAGAATAACCAATACGCCGTAATTCACCGGGCGTCGGGGTATAGTCAACGGCGCAGTGGGGGCAAATTCGTCTGATCAATCGTTGAGCCAGAACCGATACGACGGTGGAGGAAATAAGAAATGCCTCAATATCCATATTCAGCAACCGGAGCAAACCGCCGATGGAATCTTCCGTATGGAAGGTGCTCAATATCTTGTGGCCGGTCAGGGCCGCCTGAATGGCCGTGTCGGCCGAATACTTGTCGCGAATCTCGCCTAAGATGATCACATCCGGGTCCTGCCGGACCATGTGCCGGAGAGTCTCTTCAAAAGTCCGGCCGATCTTTGGATTAATGGCACATTGCGAGATCCCGTCAACCACATACTCCACCGGCTCCTCAGCGGTGATAATGCTGGTGTTGACATCGTTAAGGTAGGCGACGCAACTGTACAAAGTTGTCGTCTTGCCCGAACCGGTGGGACCGGTGATCAAGATGACTCCACTGGGCATATCCAGGGCGTCCACGGTGAACCGGTCAAGCATCTTCGAGGTCATCCCAATGTCTTTCAGGCTTAGCACCTGCTGATGCTTGGTCAAGATCCTCAGAACGACCTTTTCACCGAATATGGTAATAAAAAAGGAGGCCCGGACATCGGCGCTTCGCCCGGTTTTCAAATCTTCGTATAAAAACCGGCCATCCTGGTGCCGCATCCGCTCCGAGATATCGGCCGCGGCCATAACCTTGAGCCGGCTGACCATGGAATTAGCCAATTCCGGGTTGATATACTTGTGATGGACTAGAACGCCGTCCCGGCGGAACCGGACCCGTTGCCGATCCCGGAACGGCTCGATATGGATATCGCTGGCGTTTTCAATCATGGCCTCCTCAAGTATTTGATTAACGATGGCCACAGCCGAGTCCTCGGCCGGCGCTGGACCCTTTACCTCCAGGAAGCTGCGTTCATATCCGGCCAGTAGTTCCGCTATGGCTCGCCGAGAGGCAATGGCCGGGACGAGGTTCTTACCCAGCAACTGCTGCGCCGCTTCGATATCTCTTTGGTCTGTGGGGTCGCCGAAAACCACCGTGACGTGGCCGTCCTCTCGGGCAACCGGGACAAAATTGTGCTGCTTGAAGTTTCTGATATGACCCCGGGGCAATAAAGATCTGTCCATTTCGGACAGGTTGGGTTCAATATGGGGAAAACCCAATTGAAAGGCCAGGGTCTCGACCAGTTTCTGCTCGCTGATAAAGTTGGCCTCTACCAAGACGTCGCCCAGTCGCTTTTTCACGGGCGCAGAATGTTGGATGGCCAGGGCGGCTTTGATGTCCTCTTCGCTCAGATATCCCAATTCCACCAACAGGGTCCCAATTCTTAAGGACACCAGATTCCGCTTTAAGGTCTCCCGAAGTTTCTCTGTGGTGATGAAGTTCAATTCCTTGATGACACTCAGCAAAGACCGGCGAGAAGTTAATTTGGCATGGACCCGGCGGGCGTAGTCCAATTGTTCTTGAGAAATAGCCCCGTCTTTGGTTAAGAATGATACAATAACTGATGTTTGACTATCATCAGCGACGTGGGTATGGTCATCGGAATGCAGAACCTCACAACCAGGCTCAGGTTTATTCTCCGCATCCAGTGCCGTCTCGACCAGGCAACTGACCGGGTCAATAACCGCCTCAATTCCTTCCATCACCAGACATCCCCACAATTATATTTAACTTCTTGTAATAATATATATTTGTATTCCCAAAATTATTTGCCGTCTTTCTCGACCGCCTATCTTCCAGCGTAGAGTGGCTAATCATGAGCTAAAAATTAGATAATTACCCTAACTTATCAAGTATCATTATAAGACAGAATCGGACCGGCGTCAATTACTTTCACTCACGGCAGGTAACATCTTGGCGTCAAAGTTGCCGGCGGTGAGACGGGGCCGGCGGTTGCTTCTTAGTTGACTTTCGATGATAAGTTTTGTTATTAACATGTCTTGTCGGATAGGTTATGGAACCGGTCATGTCTCGTAAGGTGTTTTCCTCCAATAGTGCAGGGAGTTGGGAGTCAAAGGCCAGGTGTCCACATCTTGGCCACACTCGGGCCAACTGTTGACATAAACTCTCATTTGTGACAAGATGGTTGAGTTACCGCGCGAGCATCCCCGGCTTCTCCCAACCCTTTCCGATAAGTTGGTCAGGTGGCTGGTTGTGGCGGCCACTTCTGCTACGTTTTGGCCGAGGGTTTGTGATGAAATGCCCTGTTTGTCTATCCGACATTGATTTTGCAAGAGTATTCTTAAAAAAAATTAAGGAATGCCCTCATTGCGGCACTGTGGTTGAGGTGGAATTAAACCTCAAGATGCTCTTTCTTATGACTTTGCTGGTGATCCTCTGTTTTTCAGGACTGGGGTATCTGCTTTACGACAACGTTCCGGAAGGGTTCATCCTGATCGCCGGAATTTTCATTGTCGTCGCCTTTTTTTTATCTTACAAACTTCGGGTCAAACGGGGCATGACCAAGCTCACGAAGACAGCCCCCCGTAGAGGGCCTGAGGAGGAGCATCCAAAATTCAAGAAATGCCGCTTCTGCAGCCATTATGTACCGGTCGAACGGCCTTATTGTGAAAACTGTTTTCACCGGGATTACTAGTTATAGTTTTATTTCAAAATGCTTAAAAAAGCATAATGCAGAGGACGCGGCGAAAACAAAAGGGGATGCCGTGTACATTACGCCTTTCCATCGGCCGATTTCCAATCCGTGAATAACCCGGCCTGAATGCGAAACTCGCAACCCGGAACACGCAATTCCAAGCGCGCCACAGGAGAAGTGAATGAAACAAACCGACTATTACTATCCCGGAGCAGTCACCTGGGTGGGAGAAAGACGGGGCACCCTGTCCCTGGAAGGAAAGCCGCCGCTGGATGTGGCCACTCCCCCGGAATTCGGCGGCCACGATAACACCATTACCCCGGAAGACTTGTTCGTCTCGTCCGCCGCCGTATGCTTCATGTCTTCTTTTCTGGCCATGGCCAAAAAGGTTCGGGCCAATTTTTCCTCCTTCACCTGCCGGGCCAACGGAAAAATGGAATTGGTCGAACAAGAAACCGGGTTACAGTTTACCCCGATCCATCCATATCACTGCATCACCATCGGCGGAGAA
>JADFYC010000319.1 GCA_015233295.1 Deltaproteobacteria bacterium
GACCAGTTTTTTGATCAGTTCCAGTCCCAGTTTCCTCCAATTATGCCGGTCATTACTTACTGTGATGGCGCCGGGTGCGACCAGGCGGCTAACCTGGCTGAGCATTTAAAGAATAACGGGTATGATCAAATCCAGATTTTTCTGGCCGGGTTCAGTGAATGGACAAAAGCCGGCCTGCCGACCGAATCCGGGCCGGAGAAACGGCGCTATGGTCAAAACTAATACCTTTGTCAATTTACTGGAGCGACCAGAGGTGACCCTGGGGTGTCGGTTGCTGGTCGGATTGGTGTTCATCCTGGCGGCCTGGCCCAAAATATCGCACCCGGAAGCCTTTGCCCGGATGGTCTACAATTACCGCCTGTTGCCTGATGGCGCCGTTAACCTGGTGGCGATCATCCTACCCTGGCTGGAGCTGGTCATGGGCCTGGCCCTTGTGCTGGGCATCTGGAGTCGAGCCGCGTCATTATTAGTCATTCTAATGATGATCGTTTTCGTTGGGGCAATGGGTTCAGCCCTGATAAGAGGCCTCAATGTGCAGTGTGGCTGCTTTTCCGTGCAGAAAGGGGAGGGCCATCTCACCTGGCTGTCTCTACTAAGGGATGGAGGCGTTATTTTGCCCGCTTTTCAGATAGCCTGGTTTGACAAGGGTATATATTCGTTAGTTAGCGGAAAACAAAGGAATTATTAGTCATAACTTAATCCGTTACTTTATGCTATCTATAATAATTTCTTGATTATTCAAGATGTCGTTTCAATAAAGTTCCCAACCATTAAATCTACTCCGGCCAAAGGAGGTTGATTGTGAAGATATCAGTTAGCAGGCTTATCGGGTGGCTCATGTCGTTCGGACTAATCCTCTTTTTGGCTACTTTGGCTCCGGCGGCCACCTTAAAGGTTCCGGCCCAGTATGCCACCATCACCGCGGCCATGGTTCAAGCGGCCGATGGGGATAGCATTGAAGTGTCAGCCGGCATTTATTCTCCTTCCACCAATAAAGAAACATTTCCCATCGAGATGAAGAGCGGGGTGACGCTCAAAGGCGCTTCAGCCGGCACTACGGTCTTGAATGCTGAATCTACTGCCGTGGCTCGGGCCCGGGTGATCAACATCCATTCCGCCGCCAGGGTGAGGGTGTCCGGATTTACGATCAAAGGCGGGAACGTGGACGATCAAGGCGGCGGGATTCTTATCCTGTCGTCTTCATCGGTGGCCATAGTGGATAACATCATCACTCAGAATCGGAGTGATAATGACGGCGGTGGCGTAATGGTCTTAGATTGCGCCGACACATCCATTATTATTGCCAATAACACTATATCAAGTAATCAAATCATCAATTGGGGCGGCGGCATCAATTGCTATATGGCTTCTCCGGAAATAACCGGAAACACCATCTCCAACAACACCGCCGGAATAGGCGGCGGAATAAGCTGCTATGACAGCTCCAAACCCTTGATCGCGGGTAACACCGTCACCGGCAACACCTCAGACTCCCAAGGTGGCGGCATCTATCTGCACGATGGCTGTACGGCCCTCATTTGGGACAATCGAATCACCGGCAATAAAACCAATGGGGATTCAGGTGGAGGGATCGCTTGCCGGGCCGGCGCAGTCATTCAGGGAAATACTATCTCCTCAAATGCTTCTCATCAGGGAGGCGGAGTGTCTTTGGGGAGTAGCGATACGAGCCCGGATGTGGCCCAATTCGCCAACAATGTGGTTTACAACAACCAGGGTGATCTCGGCGCCGGGATGAACGTATACGGTGTCTTACGGTCCAACGTGGTGAATAACGTCGTTTATGGCAATACCGGGACCGAAGTTGGCGCCGGAATATATATTTCCGAGGGAGCAGCGCCGCTGATTATGAATAATATTGTCGTCTCCAACCTGACCAGAGCGGGAATCGAGACGGACGTCGGCTCCATTCCCCTTTTGTCCTATAATGATGTGTTCAATAACCAGGCCGGAAATTATAAAGGTGTCACTGCCGGAGCGACTGATCTGTCGGTGGACCCGTTGTTGGTCAATCCGGCTGGTGCTGATTTCAAATTAACCGCCTCTTCCCCCTGCCGCCGGACCGGTAACCCCGACCCGGCCTACAATAATCCCGACCGAAGTCGGAACGATATCGGCGCCTTTGGCGGACCCACAAATTTTCTCGCGGGAGACTCCTACACCGATGGCATCTGGACGGCTCGAACGGCTGACCGGATTTATTTTCAGACCTATGACACCGGCGGGGCGGTATGTCTCTCCACTCAAGATGCCTTAAAGATCATCGCCTGTTATGCCTCCAGTGTCAGCGGCGGGACGTTTGACGCCGCGGATGTGCCCACCGGGACAACCTATCGCATCCGGGTCAACTTCATTTCCCCTTTTACTGCTCTTTATTCCTTGACCAATCTCACTAGCGGCGGGATCACCACTCTGACGGTTCGTCGTCTGGCCTCTGACACGATCAAACGAATGCCCACGACCGACGGCGTGTGGAGTGAGAACCCCGACAAGGGATTCCGAGTCTACTTCCAAACCTACGTCCATGGCGGGGCCATTCTTTTGACCACCCAGGACGCCCTCAACGCTCTGGTCTATTATGCCGACCAGGTTTCAGGCGGAGTTTTCCAGGGTTCGGATATCTACATTCCGCACCTCCGGACGGCCCAACTGGTCTTCAATTCAAATCAGGCCGGGCAACTTAAAATTACCGATTTGATCAGCGGCACCTCCACAAACCGGAACCTGATTCATTTTGCTTTTATAAAGTAGCCGCAGCCTTCCTGGTTGTGACCTAACTATTTAATTATTTTCGGGTGTCCAAGCTGAAAGTCGGCCCGGTTCGTCTTTTGATGAGAGTCATTTGTCATTTGCCTTTTGGGAGGTCAAAATGAATCGCCCCTTTAACAGGTCTCTAAGCGTGTTGTTTGTTGCTCTCATCTTTATCGCTTTTGCATATAACCGGGCCCATGCCGATAATGATTCAGCCAATTGGATTGCCGACCGGGAAACCGGATGCAAACTCTGGGTATCCAACCCTGGCCCAACGCAGAGTATCACCTGGGCCGGCGGATGTATTGATGGAAAGGCTGAGGGACAAGGCGTGGCCATATACATTCGAGAGGGTAAAGAGACCGGCAGGTATCAAGGCGAATGCAAAGGAGGGAAGCGCCACGGGAAAGGAACATACATCTGGACAAACGGTAACACCTACGAAGGCGAATACCAGGATGGGAAGCGTCACGGACCGGGAGTGTTCACCTGGGCCAACGGGAACAAGTATCAAGGCGACTACAAACGTGGAAAACGTGTCGGCAAGGGCCTTTTCATTTGGGGAAAGAATCCGAATCTCACGGCCTTTGTATATAATGAAGAAGCACCGCAAAATGATCCCGGCTGGATGACTGATCCCCAAAATGGATGCAAAATTTGGATGGCCAGGCTTGAACCAAATCAAAGCGCCACCTGGTCTGGGGGATGCGCCGATGGAAAGGCCGAAGGTAATGGGACGCTGGTGTTGTTTCGCGATGGGAAAGAAATTGGCCGCCATGAGGGCGGCTTCATCAACGGGAAGCGTAATGGCTATGGAGTCTTCACTTGGGGTGAAGGAACCAAATGGTCTGGTTGTAAATACGAAGGGTATTGGAAGGATGATAAGGTCGATGGCCAGGTCAGAAATGTCTCGACAAAAGCCTGTCATTTTGAAGACGATCTGGAGAAAATCGAATTTTGATGACGTGATAGGAGAAGAGATTGACAGTCAGCCTGACCCTTTTCCTATTGTGCTGGACTCCGGTGTTGCTGATTACCGGACTGGCTGTCATATTTAGACGGCCGGCCCTGCATCTCTCCGTCTATGGCGGCGTGTTTACACTGGTTCTGGTGGTCATCTGCTTTGGCATGCCGTTGTCTGCCGCCTTGTCGGCTGCGCTCGATGGCGCTCTGACCACATTGCCCTTGTTGCTGGTTATTTTTGCGGGGATATTGCTGTCCAACCTGCTTATCTCCACCGGTTCGTTGACTCGAATCGTCGACCGGTTTCTGGGCAATGTGCATGATGCCTTTCATCGCGGCCTATTCATATCTTTGGGTGTAGGCAACTTTATGGAAGGAGCTAGTGTCATCGCCGAACCGGTGGTGGCTCCGATGCTCCGAACGGCCGGGGTCGATCCCACCGGGGCGGCAGCTCTGTCCATCATCGGATACGCGGGTCTGATGTCCCTGGAAATGGGCGGGATCATCGTGGACGTCTTGTCCCTGGTCACCGGTCTGCCTGTTCGGGAATTGGGTATTGCTTCGGCCTGGTTGGGAGTCCCGGCGATGCTGATTATGGCTGCCTGTGTGCCCATCTACTTGCCCAGGGAAGGGAAGATATCTCACCGCCTGCTCTTGACCCTTGTATGATAGAGCCAGGTTTTGGGAATCGAAGAAAACTCCCAATTAGAATTCCCGAGCCAGAGGTTAAGAGCCATTCCGTCGCCGTCGGCCAATTCCCGAAGAGCATGGCCAAAGAGGTT
>JADFYC010000031.1 GCA_015233295.1 Deltaproteobacteria bacterium
CACCCGGCTCTCTTCCGGCAATGATTCTTGGAACAGCGGATATTCATTCTTGAGGGTATGAAAGCAATGTGGGGATGAAGTAACGACCTTGGTTATCTCATGCTTCTGGAACAGGCCCAGGGTCTCTTCACTCAGCGCCTCAAACAGGCCCTCCTCACCCAGACGCCGGGCAATGTCACCGCAACATGTTTCCTTCTTGCCCAGCGTCCCGAAGGACACTCCGGCGTGGATCAAGATCCGGCTGAAGGCCCTGGCCATATCCTGGGCTCGGAGATCAATGGAGGTGGTGCAGCCGACAAAATAGCACCATTCCGCCCGGTCATCTTTGGTCAGGTCCGGAATAGTCAGGTCCCCCATCCACTTGTCCCGCTTCTTTTTGGATGACTCCCAGGGGTTATAATACTTCAACAGGTTTTCCAGCGCCCTGGTGACCAAAGGCGGCGCCAGTCGGCCATCTTCCAGAATTCTAATGCGGACTTCCCGGACCAGGTCCAGGGGCGCGGCATACATCGGACAAACCTCCAGGCAGGCGCGGCAAGTGGTGCAGTACCACGACAAGCCGGGACTAATGATAGAGGTCTCGGACAGCCGCTTAATGGCCCGTTGCTTAAAGAAAGAGACCCGGTTGATCAGGCGGCCTTTCAATGTGGTGTAAGTCTTGGTGGCGGCCACAAAATCCCGCGGGGAAAACGGCTCTCCAGCCATGACGGCAGGGCAAACGTCGGTGCAGCGGCCACATCGGGTGCAGGCCTGGCTGAACAATATCTGATCCTGGGAAAATTCACCGACCAGGGTGGAGCGCGCTTCGGCTGAGACGAACTGCCGCGGTTGGGCCTGAATATAAATATTGGCCGGTGCGGCCAGGGCATGAAACAGCTTGCTGAAAGGCAGATAGGCGATCAAGCCTAAACTCAACAGGGCATGGCCCCACCACAAGTAGACATGGATATCTTGGGCCTGAAGCGGCGAGGAGAATATCCGGCTCAAGGCCGGACCGACGGAAGAAGAAGCCTCGCCCCAGGCGGGCTGGGTGGCGGCCAATCTGGCGGCTTTGACCAGGAATCCGCTCACCGCGACTGTAATCAGCCAGGCCGGGATGATCAGGTCTTCGCCGCGTCGCTCCAGTCTGGGCGCCCGGATCAGGTACCGCCGGAGCAGCGCCGCAGTCGTCCCAGCGATCAGGGCGGTCCCGCATACCTCCATCATCCGGGAAAAAACCAGATAGATGTTACCCCGCAACCATGGGACCAGATAATGGTCCACAGCCAGGGAAACCGTCCCCAGAAACAACCCCAGGAAACCCCAAAAGATCAGCAGGTGAATTATCCCGGCTGTCAGGTCTCCCTTAATGATCCGGACGCCCAGGAGTCCGTCTGAGATCAGGCGGCTGATCCCGGCGGCGGAAAGACTGATCCGGCGAGCCTTGAATCCGGCCTTCCAGACCGTCGCCCGGTCGGCCACCCCGAAAGCAAAGATGGCCAGCGCCAATCCGGCCAACACATAGAAAAGCCAGACACTTGATATATTCCAAAACTGCTCCCGATAGATACTATCCATGCCCCCTGCCGAAATTAAAATTAGTTATTCCGTCCTGGTCCGTTTCTCCTTATGTTTTCTGGCCTCGCGGCGTTCCTTATCCCGTTTGTCTTTGACGGCTTTCTCCTGACGCTGTTTGATTTTCTTATCCATAGGCGTCAGGAGCATACTCGGGGTCAGATTAAAGGAGCCGGGGGAAGTGGGGACCACTACCTCGGGCCGCCGGACATCGGGCAGGACCACGCCCTGGCCGGGCTTTTTAGGCTTTTTGGGTTTGGTAAAGAATTCAGGGGCCTCTTCCCGCTCCTTGGGCAAAGGCGGGCCGGTAAACAACCCCACCGGGACCTGGTCGACCAGATAGATCAACTCCCCGACACGGTAAAAGGTCATGCCCTGCCGGGCCGCTCTGTCCGCCTCGATGGTCAACATGACGGGTTTGGGGTCACGGCGGGAGCCTATCCGCTCCGCCATTTCCTTTGTCGTACACAAGACCAGGTGGGGGAGATAAGTCGGATTCAGCCCCTTTTCCAGGACCACCGGATATGATTTGCGCCTAGCCCCATAATAAAGAAACATGGGCGGCTCGGCCAACCTGGGGGCGATGTCGCATTGGGGACAGGCCCGGATCATTTCTTGGCCGTCACGCTCAACCAGTTCAAAGCTCTGGCGGTCGATATGGTTCGCCACTTCATGAATATGGCCAATCCGGACGTAACCGTAGCCTTCCTCTTCATTTAAAGCCCGAACCATATCCCTGGTTTTGACGAATCCGTCTCTATCCGGGATAAGTCCGAACTCGTCCGGCCGACGCGTCAGGACATAAGTTATAAGCTTGCTCAAAGAATTCGATTTCGGAGTTGTCATGGCGATTGCTCATAATTATTGTTTGGTTGAGGTATAATTGAGGATAACGTTCCTCAGCCTTTGACCACGCCCAACGGCCGCAGTCGGGCCACCTTAGTTGACAGGCCGGCCTTGTCCACCACATCAGCCACTTCTGAAACATCTTTATAGGCCTCCGGGATTTCTTCGGCCAGGGTGTGCCGCCCGGTCCACCGGACGATGATCCCTCTGTCTTCCAATTCCCGGCTTATGGCCCGCCCTTTAGCCGCTTTCTTAGCCTGGGTGCGGCTCATAACTCGTCCTGCACCGTGGCAGGTGGAACTAAAAGTCTCCGTTTCAGCCTTGGTCGTGCCCTTCAGGACATAGGAATGGGTGCCCATGTCGCCCGGAATCAATACCGGCTGCCCGATTTTCCGGTAGATTTCCGGCAAACTCGGGTGGCCCGGTCCCAGCGATCGGGTAGCCCCTTTACGATGGACACAAACACGTTGCTCCGTCCCTTCCACCAGGTGGGATTCTATCTTAGCAATATTGTGACAGACGTCGTAAACCAGTTGCATGCCCAGTTGGGCCGGGCCGGCTTTCAAGGTTTCCTCAAATGTCTCCCGAATGAGATGGGTCAGGACCTGCCGGTTGGCCCAGGCAAAATTAGCCGCGGCAGCCATGGCGGCCAGGTAGCGCCGGGCCATGGGAGAATCGAGCAAGGCGCAGGCCAGTTGCCGGTCCGGTAACTCCAATCCCAGCCGATGGGATTCCCGATTCATCTCAGCCAGAAAATCATCGCAGACCTGATGTCCCAGGCCCCGAGAGCCGGAATGGACCAACACCGTGACCATATCTTTCCGCAACCCAAAGGCGTCGGCTGCAGCCGGATCATACACTTTATCCACGACGCCGATTTCCAGGAAATGATTTCCCGATCCCAAGGTGCCCAATTGGTCATGCCCTCTTTTGTAGGCCCGGTCACTGACCTCCGCCGGATCAGCCGTGGGCATCGTCCCCTGGTCCTCAGTTCGCTCCAGATCCTCGGCCAGCCCATATCCCTGTTTAACCGCCCAGGCCGAACCCTTGGACAACACCTGGGCGGTCTGTGCCTGGGTCAGTTTGACGGAACCTGTGGAGCCCACCCCGCAAGGGACATTCTGGAACAAAGCCAGCACCAGATCCCGCAGAGCTCCCTTGATATCTTCGGCCATCAGGTTGGTTCTGAGCAACCGGCAGCCACAGTTGATATCGTAACCTACCCCGCCGGGTGAAACTATACCCTGATCCATGGAAAAGGCGGCCACCCCCCCAATGGGAAATCCATATCCCCAGTGCATGTCGGGCATGGCGTAGGAAAAATTTATAATACCATGTAGCTGGGCTACATTGGCTACCTGTTGCAGGGTGGCGTCGCGCAAGATGTCGGGAATCATCCCCTCACTGGCATAGATCCGGCCGGGAACCAACATCTTCCCGGTCTTAGGGATTTCCCAACAAACCTCATTGATCCTTTTCAGTGCGACACTTTCCTTGGCCATGGTCCCCTCCTGATGTGGTCCTTCATTGCCCAAACATGTCCATGTTCCCTTAATTCCAAGTTGAGTTCGATAAGCAGGCGAAGCGATCAGAAAAATGTGGTTTACGGGCCATGATTTAATCCACAGATTGCGCCGAGTTGCGCAGGTTAAAGAAAATACAAAACGTTTAAATCCAGGTCTTGGTCGGCCAAAGTGCAGCAACTGATCGCATGGTCTGTGGATCTCCTTCACCTGCGTTCATCTGCGAAATCTGCGGATACAACTTTGTCTTCCAGTCAGGTGGTTCATTCCAAGACCAATCCGAATTCTTCACCCACCGAGAATTCTCCGATCACCCGCCTCCCGGTCAGAGTAACGAAGCGATGCAACACAGCCCGTTCCCTTCTTTCAATCGATTGTTTCTTGGTCAATGATTGTCTCGACGCCGTGATAACCAGAAGCCGCCCAGGGGCTTGAGCCGCGACGGGTAAGAGATGGGGTTGCTGCCTGGCCAGATGCGGTATTAATTTAAACATAAATACGACATCGAACCTTTGTGAAGAATTGGCCTGGTTGATGGCCGCCCAGCCATTGGTTAAGTCCCAGATCAGGCCCTGGAGCCGGCCGTCGGATCGCGCCGCGGCGTAGGCCTTGACCGCGGTTATGGCCTGGGCATCTTTGTCCCCGGCCAGGTAAGATTCCACCGCACAGCCTTGACCATCAAATGGAAAGACCAGGGGGTGCACACCACATCCCACGTCCAAGACCGTGCGCGGTTGGCCGACCAATGAAAACAGTTGTTCATAGAACAGACTCAATCCGGCCGTTCGCTCGGCCATGCTGACGTGGAGTCCGGCCAGTTCGGCGGCCAGTTCGTCTCGTTTTCCAGCGGGCCCGGCTGGATTGAGTCCCTTCAATTCGTTGAGGAGGCGGGCTTCCCGGTCCGGCTGGGTCTGCCGATATCGACGCAACCCATAATAAACGGTCCTCCGGGCTAAGGTGGCGGCTTCCTCGAATTCTCGGGTCCGCAAGATTTCCGCCAGCGGTTTCCGCTGAGTCACCATCAGTCGCAATTTGCTTCGGCCGGCCCAGACTTCCTTCACCACGGAGGCGGCCTCGGCTCGGTCAATCCGGTAATCCTTGACAATTCGATCCACCACCGCGGCCAACAACCAGGCCCCGATTTCGGAGTCCAGCCAATGGATGTCACTCATGAAGGGTGCTCCAAGAAGCCGGCAAAAGGCTCTCGGGGAACCACCGCTGATGCACCTCGATAATATCCTTGAGTAATTCATCGAGCCGATGAGCCGCCAGGGCCTCTCGGATCAATCGGATAGTCTCGAAGATGGTCCACATATTGTGCCAGGCCAGAGACGGGAGATCATCCATGATCTCCCAACCGGGGACCTGCGCCTGACAGGCGGGGCAGCGACAGGTGTATTCCCCAGTCATGAGCGGGCCAGGATCACGCAAGGCCCCATATGGGGTCATGTACCACCGCTCTTTGGCATAATGGGCATAAGAGGAAGAATCGAAGATATCCGCGCCCAGGGCCACCAGAAACGGCAGCTCCACCGGATCTCCCGCGCCATAAACATGGATCGGCATTTGCGGGCCGGCTATCCGGCGGGCCTCCCGCAGGACCGCACCAACAAATTTAAGGTCATGGTTCTTATTGAAAAAGGGGACCAGACTGCCGATGGCCAGATATTCAATACCTATCTCCATCAACCCCTCCAGGCTCCGGCGACGTAAATCCGGAAAGCGGCCACCCTGCTGCACTCCGGCCAGAATACACCCCGGCGTCAGATCAAGAGCTTCGCGGACCCGCTTCAAGGTCACGATCAGTTTTTGCTCCGCCGTAGTCCGGTTTTCACCAGGCGGGCTGATCAAATCCAGGGGTGAGGCAATGTCGGTTTTGATCATCTCCTGAAAAGTCACAATGGCCTTGTTGGATAGCAGCAACGGACCCGTTAGGGCCTGGAAGGCCCCGGAATCGGTCATCACCAGGCCGTCAAACTTGATATACTCCCTGAGAGTCAATCCGTTTCCGAATAATTTCCGAATCTCTCTATTTTTATATAAGAAAAAGGCGTTTAAAATACAGCCTTCGACGCTCTGCAATTCACCCCAGACGGATAGAGGCACAATCGGAGATTGCGGTTGATATACCGGTAAAAATAGCGGCAAGGAATGTTCCGTCCCGCGGCGGGTGATTAGTTTTCTCATAACCCTCAACATTAATTTGGATGTGGGATGCGGACAAAAATATTCCTTAAGGATATCCTATTATCATGATTCCGGGCAACCAAATATTGTAATCACCGCCAAAGCGGCTGATTTTTCAATGGAGGGACGTCCTGTTACACATTAATCTTGACTAGCTTTTTCAGGCGGTGCTAAAATGAAAAGGATAATTTCGGTTCCTTAATGAAGTGAACCTCCCGCCACCTGCGACTCTTTCGCAACTCAGCAGCGTGACTGGGGCAAGGCGCCGTTTCACTCAATTTCCCAGGAAGATATTGCGGTACGACGGCGTTGTTTTCAGACCACCCAGCGAGGCCAACAGCCTTCTCATCCAGGCCACGGTGGGGTGCCCCCATAATAAATGCACCTTCTGCGGGATGTATAAACACAAACGCTTTCGCATCCGCAAGGTGGCGGACATTAAGCAAGACCTGGAATCGGGATATAAGATTTACGGTCCCGGGGTCAAGAGTATTTTTTTCCCAGACGGCAATTCCATAATTATTAAGACAGCGCAACTGATTGAAATCCTAAATTATGCCCGCCAACTCTTCCCTGACCTGGAAAGAATCACAGTCTACGGAGCGGCAAAATATGTTATGCTCAAAAGCGTGGCGGAACTTGTCGCCCTGCGGCAGGCCGGACTCAGCCGCATCCATTCCGGTATGGAAAGCGGCGATGAAATCATCCTGAACAACATCCAGAAAGGCTCTACCCCGGATGAGATCATTCAAGCCGGCCTCAGGGTCAAGCAAGCCGGGATCGAACTTAGCCAGTATATCCTGGTGGGGATTGGAGGCACCGCCAGATGGCGGGAACACGCCTTAAAAAGCGCCGGAGTGCTCAATGCCTTTGACCCCGACTTCATCCGTTTGCGGACTTATGTCCCGGTCAAGCAAGCGCCTTTGTGGTCGGAATACGTTGCCGGGCGCTTCACCCTCCTCGGCCCGCACCAGGCCCTGGCGGAGATAAGGCTGATGATCGAACACCTGAACGTGACCAGCCACATCATCAGCGATCATGTGTCTAACTACTGTAATATTTCAGGAAAGCTACCGGAGGATAAGGCCGAACTCCTGGCTGAACTTGACGCCGCCGGGAACATTCCTGAAGCCCATTTCCGTCCAGCTTTAATCAGTAACCTGTGATCATAATCTGTAACAAGGACATTTACTAGATGAATAGACAGCTCATCAGTTCTCTTGCGATCATTCTGGCCTGCTCCTTGACCTGTTCCTGCTCCGTGATTACAGCGGGAAAGTGGGTCCCGCCGGCTCCGGCTCCGGCCACCCAGGCCGCGCCAGGCGAAAAAGACAAGGCACCGGCAAAGGAAATAAAACCATCAAGCCCGGAAGACCAAAAGGCGCTCAAACAGACCCGCCTGATGGACTCTGAGGTGTTGACTCCAACGCCGCCCTCCAACAAAGAGTTGGCCCAATACTATTTTGCCCTGGCTGAAATGGCCGCCTTTAACGGGGCATTGGACAAAGCAACAGCGTATTATCAAGAGGCCGTCAAACACGATCCGACCTCGGCCATGCTGGAAACGGACCTGGCGGAAATTTATTTGCGGCGAGGGGCGTTAAAGGACTCATTGCGGCACGCCCAACGGGCCGCCCAGAAAAACCCCAACTATCTCAGGGCACACTTGCTGTTAGCCGGATTGTACTCGAGTTACAAGGAAACCGATAAAGCCATTGCCGAATATGAAAAAGTAGTGTCCATGGACCCGGAAAACAGCGAGGCCTACCTTTTTCTGGGAACACTTTATGCCCAGAAACAAGAGGTGGACAAAGCCATAACGACCTTGAAACGGTTAATCGAACTCAACCCCGACTCGGTCATGGCCTTCTATTATACCGGAAAAGTCTTTCTAGACGCCAATATGTTAAAAAAAGCCAAACCCTACTACCAAAAAGCGATAGAGATCAAACCGGACTTTGAACCGGCCCTCTTCGACCTGGCCTATATCCTGGAAAAGCAAGGAAGCATTGCCGAAGCTGAGGCGATGTATCAAAATTTACTGAAGTCCAGTCCCGGCAACTCTCGGGCCAGAGCGCAACTGGGCCGGCTCTACCTGATCTCTCATCAAGATAAAAAGGCCGATCAGGAATTTCAGAACCTCCGGGAACAGGGAAAAGACGATATCGGCGTCAGAATCAAGGTCGGACTGATTTACTTTGAGCAAAGAAGACTCGACCAGGCCATTAAAGAATTTAGCCTGATTCTTTCCGCCCACCCGGAGAATCATCTGGTGCGCTACTACCTGGGTTCGTGTTATGAAGAACAAAAAGTTCCTAACCAGGCCGTGGAGGAATTCGGTAAAATTCCACCTGCTGCCCCGGTTTATACCGATGCCCGGATTCACATGGCCTACCTCTTGGAAAAGGAAAACAAAAAAGCCGAGGCAATCAAAGTTCTAAGTGATTCTATCCAGATAACAAGAGATAAAACAAACTTGCACCTGGCCCTGGCCACCATCTATGATGAGGCCAAAGATTATGGTAAAGCCATCGAGGTGATAAAGAAGGCTCTAGAAATCGAACCCGGCAACGTCGAGCTTCTATTCAGGTTGGGCGTGATTTATGACCACCAGGGCGATAAGAAAGCCGGCCTGGCGACCATGGAAAAAGTCCTGGCCATTGATCAAAATTATTCCAATGCCTTGAACTACATTGGCTATACCTATGCGGAACAAGGGATTAAACTCGATGAAGCGGAACAACTAATCAAGAAGGCCGCCAGTCTCGACCCGGACAATGGTTACATAACCGACAGCCTGGGTTGGGTATATTATCAAAAGGGCGACCTGGACAAGGCTCAAACCCAACTGGAACGGGCCTACCAGTTAGTCAACGACGACCCGACGATTACGGAACATTTGGGCGACATCTATCTTAAAAAAGGGCTACACAAAAAGGCCCTGGAGATGTACAAAAAGGCCGTTGAGCTGTTGCTGGGAAAGACCAGAGATAAGGACCAGGAAAAAGATCTCGGCCGGATAAAAGAAAAAATTGAGCAGGTGAAGAAAAAGCTGGAGCACAACCAGAATTGACCGGTCTAAATGAACCGGCGGCAACGGACCGGGAGCAATATCACTCCCTGGCCGGCCCATATGAAAGAAAATGAAAGGATGAAATGACCCGCTCAAAACTTAACCGGATTCTTAGGTTCCGATTACTCCTGGTCTTGGTGATGACCGGGATCCTCAGCGGGGCTTTTGGTTGCGCCACCAGACCCCTGGTCATGAAAACGCCGCCCAAGGCCGAAGATCTGGTCCAACGGTTGCAACTGCACGAAAAAGCCATTGACAGCTTTCTGGCTATGGGCGATCTGACGATCAGTTCTTCAAAGACCTACTTAAGAGCCGAGCTGATCGTTATCGGCCGATATCCGGATACATTACGCTGGGAAGTATCGAGCACCTTTGGGACGCCGTTACTCTATATGGTGGCCAAAGAGGAAGACGTCACGGCTGTATCCTTTGACAAAAAATCATATTACCGGTCATACACTCTGTCTCCCTATCTGCCCGTATCCGGGTTAACGGCCAAAGATGTCTCCCGTATTCTATTGGGGATGCCGGTATTGCTGGAATTCACCCGGAGCAGCAGTTCCTATGATCCAGAACTGGACGCCTGGGTGTTGGATTTGGACAATCCGAAATTGAAACTTAAGGAACAGATCCTCCTGCGCACGGATGATTACACGCCCATATCGCTTAGTTTGTCTCATTACCAATCAGAAGACGCCTTTCGAGTCGCTTTTTCCGATTTTTTCAGCGTGACCACATCACCCGGTTTTGAATCAAAATATCCCAAGTATATTACTATCACGACTCAGGAGCAAGACTCGACCATCAAGATAAACGTCAAGGAATTACAGTTTGATGTTCCGACTAAAGAGGCTCTCTTCAAATTACCTAAGCCAGCAGGATTCAAAGAAGTTCTATTAGAAGGGAAGTAGCCGGGATGAAGTTTTCGGCTGAACGGATGCTGGGTCGTTTAGCCAAATGGCTTCGTATTTTAGGATATGACACCGTCCTGGAGGGGCGGCCGGACATGAAAGTAAGCCTGGAGGAGGAAGACGGGCCCCGGGTGATCCTGACTCGAAGACGGAAAAAGCCCGGACCGGGCCACGCCTATCTGCTGCACAGCGATGACCCGATGGAGCAGTTAAAGGAAGTGGTCGCGACTTTTAGGCTGACCTTTGATGATGCAAGTCTCTTCTCCCGGTGTTCGGTATGCAACCGGGCCCTGGTCGCGGTCCCCGGAGCAGAGGTGGTGGGGCGGGTGCCCGATTACGTCCTGGCCGGGCATGGCACATTTTATTGTTGTCCCTTGTGCCGCCGGGTCTACTGGCCGGGCAGTCATTTGGGCCGGATGAAAAAGTGGCTGGCCGGGGTCCTTGAGGCCGAAGAAGAAGCCGAAGAAGAGAATGGTTTAAAATGAAGTCTAAAATGAAAAAATTAACGTCTCGATCTAGGCCGATAACAAACGATTATAGAGACTAAACGTCCGTCACTTTCGGCCGTCCGCATAGCTCGGGTTCCTTCTCCTGCAAGCCGGGGTGGCGAATAACCTTACCCTCCACCAAATAGACCACCTGCTCTGAAATATTGGTCGCCTCATCTCCAATTCTCTCCAGATGGCGGCCGGTCAAGATCAACTCCACGCCTCGTTTGATCAATCTATGCTCATCCATCATCCAGTTGATCATCTCTTCTAAAAGTTGCCGGTTGAGATTGTCCAGATCGTCGTCCCGGCAACACACCGCCTGAGCGGCCACCGCATCCCGGTGAACAAAGGCTTCCAGGCAATTCCGGGTCATCTCCTTGGCCACTTCGCCCATTTCGATTAGGGTTCTAGGAAACTCCATCGGTTCCAGGGCGATCAGAACCAAAGACCGGTCGGCCAAATTGACGCATTGGTCACCCATCCGTTCCAAATAGTAGGATATCCTGATGGCCGAAGTCAGAAATCTCAAGTCTACCGCGACCGGCTGCCGGGTGGCCAACATTTTCACGCACCGTTCTTCTATTTCATTTTCCAGGGCATCCAGGCGCTTGTCCCCTTTGATTGTCTGCCGCGCCAGGTCGGCGTCTTTAGACGAGAGCGATCTGATGGCATTGTCCAAGGCCTCTTCCACCAACCCGCCCATCTTCAGAAGGCTATCTTTCGCCCAATCCATCTGCCTGTGAAATCCCTGAATAGTCAATGCCAAATCCTCCTGTCAAATCTACGGTTCCAGCCCAACCGACTGAAACGGCCAAAAACGTCAAAGCACTCGAGGCTCAACCAGACCAGACCCCGGACCTCAACCTCTCTATGGTAACTAATGCTATAATTTTTTCAACTTGACTGTCAAGTACATTCAATCCGATAGCCGGACCCGGCCCCAATGCTGTCGATCCTGTTTTGACCTTGAGCCTGGCCGGTCATCTTTCATTTGGCTGTCCCTTAGACCAGCCGGCGGGATCACCACCCACCTACCGGCTATCCGAATCTTCCGGTAATATAATGTTCGGTCTGTTGCTTCTCCGGTTTGGTGAAGAGCCTCTCGGTGTTGCCCATCTCAACCATTTCGCCCATGTAGAAAAAGGCCGTATCATCCGAAACCCTGGCCGCCTGCTGCATATTATGAGTCACGATGACCACGGTATAGTCTTTCTTCAATACTTCCACCAGTTCTTCGATGCGGCTGGTGGCAATCGGGTCTAAAGCCGAAGTCGGCTCATCCATCAACAGCACCTCAGGCGCCATAGCCAGGGCCCGGGCGATACACAACCGTTGCTGTTGACCGCCGGACAATGATAGGGCGGATTTATCCAGGCTGTTCTTGACTTCTTCCCAGATAGCGGCCTGCTTTAAGGACCGGACGACCAATTCATCTAATTTCTTCTTATCTTTAATGCCAGTTAGCCGGGGCCCATAGGCCACGTTGTTAAAAATGGATTTGGGGAAAGGATTCGGTTTTTGAAAGACCATGCCGATCCGACGCCGAATATCCACCGGGTTTACATCTTCATCGTACAGGTTCTGACCTTCAAACATCACCTGGCCTTCCACCCTGGTGCCCGGAATGAGATCATTCATCCGGTTCAGCAGTCGTAAGAAAGTGGATTTCCCACACCCGGAGGGGCCAATCAAAGCGGTCACCTGATTTCTTTTGATGTTGAGGCTAACTCCTCTTAACGCCTTGATATCGCCATAATAAAAATCAAGGTCCCGGACTTCGATAACTATATCTGAAGTGGCTACCATGTCTTTTTTCTTCTCATTCGGGTTCTGATGATAATAGCAAAAATGTTTATCCCCAGGACTAAAGAGATGAGCACCAGCACCGTCCCGTACTGCAAAGGACGCGTCTGATCAATGTGGGTCCCGGACGTGGCCAGCACATAGATGTGATAAGGCAGGGCCATCACCTGGTCCAAAGGAGAAGTGGGAAGATGTTTGGTATAAAAAGTCGCAGCGGTAAACATGATCGGCGCCGTTTCTCCGGCCGCTCGTCCAATCCCCAAAATACTTCCAGTGAGCACCCCGGGCAAAGCGGACGGGAGCACCACCCGGCAGATGGTCTGAAACTTAGTCGCGCCTAGAGCCAGGGAAGCCTCCCTAAAGGTTGACGGCACTTGCCGGAATGCCTCTTCCGAAGCCCCAATGACCGTGGGCAGGATCAAAAACCCCAAAGTTAAGGACCCAGCCAGGATGCTGACCCCAAAGCCCAGAAACACTACAAACAAGGCCAGACCATACAGGCCGAAAACTACCGACGGCACCCCGGCCCAATTTTGGATACCCAGCCTGATAAGCTTTAACAACCAACCTTCTCTGGCATATTCACTCAGATAAATGGCCGAAGCCACCCCTAAGGGGAGGGCGATCAGGCTCGATCCGATGGTCAGGTAAAAAGTGCCGATAATAGCCGGGAAGATGCCGCCCTTAGTCATGGCGTCCCGAGGTGCTTCAGTCAGGAAAGACCAGTTGACGGCTCTGGCACCCTGATAAATCAAGAAAAGAACAATGCCCCCAAGGGTGATGACCACCAACCCGGCCAGCAGTCGAATTATTCCAAAGGCCACCCGCTCAGTCATCATCCGATAGCGTCTTGATGCGGCCCCGGTCATAACGTCGATGCTCCTTTTTGTTGAAATCTGGTCGAAATGTAGGTGGCCACCAGATTAAAGACCAGGGTCATCAAGAAGAGCACGATCCCGATGGCGAACAGGGCATGATAGTGTTCCCCCCCGAACGGCGCCTCCCCCATCTCGGCCGCGATTGATGCCGGCATAGGCCGAACGGAATCGAACAGACTGGACGGGATCTGAGCGGCCCCACCGGCCACCATCAGCACCACCATGGTCTCGCCCATGGCCCGCGACATGCCCAAAATAACGGCCGTCCCTATCCCGGACAAAGCGCCCGGCACCAGGATCCGGCTCATTGTCTCCCACCGGGTGGCCCCCAAGGCGTAAGACGCCTCCAGATTGTCCCGGGGCACCGCATAAAGGGCATCCTCCGAGATGCTGGTGATGGTCGGGATAGCCATTATGGCCAAGACAATTGAGGCGCTGACTATATTTAACCCGGTCGGAATGTCAAGAAGCTCTTGCATCGTGGGAGCAATCACCACCATGCCCAGGAAGCCCAAGACAACCGACGGCAAACTGGCCAGCAATTCTACCGCGGCTTTAACATACTCGCGGACGGTCGGGCCGGCTAGCACCGATAAATAGAGAGCCGTGCCCACACCCAATGGAATAGCCACCAACGACGAGAACAGGGTCACGGACACTGATCCGACGATCAATGCCAATATCCCGAATTCGGGCGGATCATAAGTGGGATACCAGGCTTTCCCGAAAAAAAAACTGACGGCGTTGACCTTCCCGAAAATCGCCAGCCCCTCTCGAAACAAAAAAATCATGATCAAAGCCATGACCAAGAGGGAAGTGGAGGCCGCCGCTAGAAAAAAATACTTCGAGATTCCTTCCTGAACCTTGAGCTCCACGCCTCTGGTGGTGGACTCTGAGGCGTGATTGCCGCCGGCAGAGAGAGTCGACATTTGAACATCCCCTTCGCCCATGGTCAAAGTCATCTTCAGTTGATGGCCACAAAACCTTCTTCTCTAACAATCTTCTGACCTTTTGGGCTTTTCACGAAGTCCAGAAACGCCTTTACCGGACCGGTCGGCTCACCCCGAGTAAACATGAAGAGTTCCCGAAAGATAGGGTAAACTTTAGTCTTAGTCGTCTCGAAAGAGGCTTTCACCCCATTTACCTTCAAGGCTTTCAAATTCGAATTCAAGTATCCGATCCCCAAGTATCCGATGGCATATTTGTTTCCCGACACGGCCTGGGCCACTGCCCCATTGGAAGCCTGGAGCTGAGCATCGGGACGGACCTTGTCTTTGTACAGTATCTTTTCCTGCCACACCTCAAAGGTACCTGAACTGGAGTCCCGGGAGACGGTCACGATCGGTTTGTCGTTGCCCCCCACGTCTTTCCAGTTCCTAATTTTTCCGTTATAGATCCCTCTGAGTTGCTCTATTTTCAGGTCTGTTACCGGATTATCCGAATTTACCACCGGCACGATGCAGTCCAGGGCGATCACCTGCTTAGCCGGCTTGATCCCCTTTTCCAGGGCCAGCTTCACCTCTTTATCTTTCATATCCCGAGAGGAGTTGCCGATATCGGCACTACCATCAATGATGGCCCTAATGCCGTCACCGGAACCCGTTCCCGCCACGGAGATGCTTACCTCCGAATGTCTTTCCATATAATCTTCCGCCAACCTCTGAGCCACAGGCAGTGCGGTGGTGGATCCGGTAATCGAAATCTTTTCCCCAGCCCCGGCCGAACTTGAGCAAAGGGAAAAATTGGCAATAAACATGCTTAATACTATTAACTTGCCAATTTCTAACAATTTTTTCATAGTCTTTTCCCCTGGTGTCTTCCCCGTCATCTTTGGTTCCCTACCTCAAGCTGTTGACTTAAGGGTGCGGCCTGACCATCTTCGGATATAATAAGATTCCTCGCTTCGCTCGGAATGACAACTTTATATCACCATTCCGGATAGTCCACTTCTCTGTCATTTCGAGGGAAGCGAGAAATCTTACCGTCGTTGCCTTACTTCAACGGTGTTGGTTTACCCACCCCAAGGGATGGTTTACCGGACCACAAGATAACCCGGCATTGAGCCAATCAAGTAACTCCAAACAGAAGCTCACAAGGCCAGACAGCCTACCCCTGCCGGGCCGACACGGGAGGGATAACAACGCAATGGGATACCAGAATTCTCGCGGCGGGCAAAACGGCCCCGCGGCACTTCCCCATCTCAGAACTCATCATCAGAACGAGGTAAAGTGCCGGTGAGGCGTCTCGAAAGATGTAGATTGTGGCGCAATATATAAACAAACTGAGATAATCGAATACAGGCGACAAAGCATCCCCCGCCCAGCTCGGAAAGGGAATCCATGACCACCAGGAGGACGACTAGTCTTTCGGTGTGACCCGGCGTTTCCAAAACGCCATGACGCCTTCTTTACCAAAAGATAATTGGACCAATTCCCAACCCTGCAACCCTCGTTCATTCAGGATATCTGTAAGGACTTTGACCTGACCGGTTGGGACTTGATTGAGGCTGCATTCTCCGGATTCCGAGCAGAAGTAGACGACGTGGGTGAATTCAGCGGCCGGATGAGATGTAATTTCATATTCATAAAAAATATTCATCAGGTATCTATCCTTTTGAGGTCATTCCCTTTTTTGTCATTTAATCGAGTTACTTTTTTCCGATTCTCTCCAGCGTCCCGGAATTCCCTATATCGCCTCGCCGGTCGGTCCGCCGCCGACACAGGTTACGACCAGATCGCTGAAGACCATTGGCGAAAATAAGGCTAATAGGGAATCTTATCCAGGGGTCTTCGTTCCGGAACTGTTTGGATTGGTATCTTGCCTGCATTCCAATCGGCGGAAACGTAGAGGCCGCAATAGCAGGTCCCGTATTCTGCCACGTCCGGCACCCGGTAGACACACGGACAAATAATATCCTCATCCTTTTTCCGGTCAGCAGTGGCTAGTCGACAGGGGCAGCACATGTATCCGTAACGATCCTTATTTGTTAGTAAGGCCTGGAGCAAGTCGAAAACCAATTGCTTGTTCCAATTGAAAAAATAACCCTTGGGTTCCTGAATCTTCTTAAGCATCTCGTAAAGTTGGGTCACGTCTTTCATAGACCTAACGCCTTTTTTATCTCATCCTCTTTGTAACCGACAATCACCGTATCCCCGATAATGATCGTCGGAAATGAACACCTGGGATTTAGCTTTTTAATATCATCCAAAATAGTTTCTCGTTCCTGTCCTTGAGTCAGGTCTACATCCAGGCAATCATACTTAACCTTGCATTCATCGAGGAATTTCTTGGTCGCCCTACAGTGGCTGCAGGTGCTCAAGGCGTAAATTTTCACATTCTCCATAATTAATCTCCAGTCATCGGATCAGGCCAATGTTCACCAAGCAAAAAACCAGACCCTAAATTGACACAAAACGCCCCAAGAAGCAACTCTTTTTCCCTGGCCGAAGACAAAACTTCTGTGGTCTCATTTAGTTGTATGATCCATGGCAACTCTCATCAGCCGAAAAAAACATGACCCGAAGGACGCAGAGATTTCTCAACAAAAATCTTAAGTTCCATATCCGGCGGTTCATGAAGCACCTCCCCCTGTCGGCTTTCACTGTCGCCTTTGTGCGGAGCTTATCGAAGGGCTGCAACGAATTATTTCTTTACAACCAACATCTCCCGAATAAAAGGCATCAGAAGCCTTGACCAGGTTTCCATACGGCCGGTAGATTGTTCAAGTTCATCCAACGCTGAGCACCGGCCCCGAAACATCCTCTCCCGTAAGCCATAAAGATAACTACCAGGCTTGCGTC
>JADFYC010000320.1 GCA_015233295.1 Deltaproteobacteria bacterium
GGCCGCGTTCATATAAGTAAAAATATCCGCGCCCCGGAAACTGTAGATGGCCTGTTTGGGATCGCCGATCAAAAACAGCATCCGCCCGGCAGGTTCAAATATCTTTTTGAAAATGGCGTACTGGACGGCATCGGTGTCCTGAAATTCGTCGATCAGGGCGGCCTGGTATCGGCCTCTCAGTATCTCGGCCAACCGGTCTCCGCCTGGTCCGTTTAGGGCGCGCTCCAGTTTGATCAGCAGATCGTCGAAAAACAGGATATTTTTCTTGAGCTTCCTGGTGTTCATTTCTGTGCCCAGGTAGTGGCAAAACTCCACTTTAAGTCCCAGGAGGCGAGCCTGATAGGCCTCTTGGAGTCTTTCTTGAGCCGCCTTAAAGTCCTCGACTAGGGCCAGGAATGGGTGAGAAGGTGGGGAACAGTTCTTTTTTGTCGCCTCGCTCACCCGTCCGGCCGTGAACTTATCCAAGAAAGAGCCGGGATCGCCATCGAGGAGGTCACCGCTCAAGTAAATATCCATACTCTGAATCAAGCCGGGGATACTATTTCTTCTATATTGGGTTCTATTTAGGGCCGGACTGGTCGTAAGGATTTCTTCGATCTCTGATTTTGCCCCAGGCCAGACCCGCCTGACCTGATCGAATCGGCGATGCAACTCGTTTTCCACTTCGGAGCAATCAGGAAGGCCGGCTTGAGGGATGATCCTCAAATAAGGGTTTTCGGGATTGATATTGGTCATCGCCTGGAACCCGGCCATGAGATGATGCGCTTTGGCGTAGGTATAGAAGAGGGGAGATGTCTGGTAGAAATGTTTTCGCCAGAAATCATGGACAATCTCGGTGGAGAGACCGGTCTGGTCCTTTTCCAGGGCCGTATCGGGCATGACCCCGCTGGCAAAAGCGTTATCCATCAGGGCCTTGCGGCAGAAACCGTGGATGGTGAAGACGGAGGCCAGATCAAAGTCTATGATGGCCCGGTTTAATTGACTTATGGCCGCATCGGGGTGATGATGGTTCTTTAAGAGTTGCAGCAGAAAAGCATCACTTATGTCGCCCCCGGCCAGACTTTCGGAGGTTTCTTTTAGTTTCTTTCTGATCCGGTCTTTCAACTCATTGGTGGCGGCTTCTGTAAAGGTGACTACTAGAATCTCATCAATGGAAATTCGCTTCTCTAAAATCAGTCTCAGCATCAAGCCGGTGATAGTGTATGTTTTGCCCGTTCCAGCGCTAGCCTCAATCAAGTTGGCGCCTTCCAACGGGCAAGTCACGAGATCGAATTCCTTCAGCTTGACCATGAGCTTAAACCTCTTCCATATGTTCTAACAGCGGCTGAAAGATTTGTCGGGAAATACGGCGGAACTCGCCGTCCAGCGGGTCGGCGTACTTGAAACAGAGTTCTAAGTATGGGTCCTGGGGGCGTTCTCCCTGTCTTCTTTCTATTCCGAGCCAGACGCCCTCTGCTTTTGTCCCGGCGTATTCCGGCGGGCTGTTTTTTTGCAGTCTCCACCTGGCGTATTCCCAAGAAGTCTCTGGGAAAAAATGAAGAGGCCGGGTCAGGCCCGTCCAGTACAATCCCAGAAGCTCTTCCAGGAAGTCGTGAGCGTGGGGCACCGGCTGATACTCCAGGCCGCACCAGGCATTATCTTTCAACCCGATCACAACGCTTTTCTTTGGATAACCTGTGGCCTGGCTAAGATTGAGGACAAGGTGGTTGATCCAGGACCGGACATAGTCCTTCCCCCTTAATGTGGCGTAACGGTATTGCACGAATTTGTCCTGGTAGATGGGCTGAATCCGCCCATAAAGGTTAACCCCGGCTAGTTGGAGAGTCACATCCAACGGCTCCAATTGCCGGCCTTGGAGCTGTGGCCTGGTCTGACCGACAAAAGCAGCCACGCCTTGGGATAATTCCCTAAATAAACAATCTCCCGGCGTTCCATGGGGCAGTACTCCAGAGGCCTTCTTAACTGGAAAGAAGTCATCCGGTTCCCCGTCGGCCAGGGTTAGGGCCACCAGTTCCTGTCCCAGATAATACTTCTCCAACGAATTTAATTCAAAGGGTTCTTCATCTTCCAGCCCCAGAGCCTCATCTTTGAGATATAGTCCCAGCCGGTGGTTAAGAAAAAATCTGGTCGGATTATTAAAAAAACTGCACAAATTAGATATACTAACGTTCTTGAACGACTCCTCGGGGTCGCTCAGATTCCCGGCCATGAACATAGGAGGCTGTCGCTTCGGCAGGATCATGTGCCGCGCCTCCGTCAAATGTTGCCGGGAATATGAGAACAACCCGGTGTCGCCTTTAAAATAACCAGGATTAAACGGCTGCAACCGATGTCTGGTGATAAACCAGTCGTCGTCGCCTTCGGTTGAACCCCTAAAACCATGGTTAATGTAGTCTATCAGCTCGCTGACTACAATAGATGGCGGTATGACGCTATTATCCTGGCAGCTTTGCCCGGCGTAACTGAGATACAGCTTTTCCCGAGCCGATATTATGGCTTCGAGAAACAAATAGCGGTCGCCGGTGCGTTTGGAGCGGTCACCCGGTTGGGGGTTCTTGGCGATAAGGTCAAACTCCAGCGGACTGGATTGTCCGGGAAAGGCATCGCCGTTCATGCCGATCAGGCAAATAACCTTAAAGGGAATGCTGCGCATGGGCAACATGGAACAAAAGGTGACCCCACCGGTCATGAAGCCGAAACCGAATCCTTTGCTTTTCAGGTAGTTGCTTAAGCTCCACTTTATCAGGCTTAAGTTCACTGGTTGATCGAATCCGGATATTTCTTGGATCCGGCCTAACTCGGTTATGGCCTGGGTCAGGGCGTGGATTTCCCATTTGGCATCTTCATCAGACACAAAAAAGTCGGATAGGATTCCAGTTAGTGTCTGAGACCAGTCCCGGAGGGTTCTGTCCTGGCCCAGGGAAATGAGGAGGTTGAAAAGCTCGTCCAGGAACCTGGTGAACCCTCCTAAAATTGACGCGTCCGACCCTTCGATATCATCATACGGGAGGATCCCTTCAAATAGCGTCTTGTTTCTCCCCGGCAAAGCATAGCCGAGCAGGCGCCGGTCCATCCCCGCTCTCCAGGTGTTTTCGGGAAAGGATTCCAGACCCCATTGGCCTTTGAAGTCTTCATCCAGGCCCCATTTTATCTGGACGTCTCTGACCCAGTTTACCAGCAGCTCTAATTCGTTGTCCGTAAAGCCAAATTTATCTCGGATCGACGGCACTTCTAAGATTTCCATGATCTGAGAGGCGGTGAACCGCTCGCCTGGAATATCTAAAATAGCCAGAAACTTATCGATGATCTGACTTTCTCGGTTCATACTCCGGTCTGCCAGCGTATAAGGAATCCTCTTCTGTTCATCGCCCGGCGACTCAAAAACCGCCTGGATAAACGGCGCATAGGATTCGATATCGGGGGCCATGACCAGGATTTCCATCGGCTGTAAGCCGGGATCGTGCTCAAACATTTCAAGCAGTTGATCATATAGTACTTCTATTTCCCGCATGGGGCTGTGGCAGGAGTGGATCTGGACGGATTTGTCCGCCGCAGACAGAATTGTCCGGTAGCGGGATGGGTTGGCGTTGTGGTTGGCATTAAGGATGTCTGACTGGATGCAAGTCAGAAGGCTCATTTCGCCGGGATCATCAAAAAGACTGATGGTCTCAATGCATAGTGAGGACATTAATTCGAAGAACTCCTGCCCCATGGCCCCCATCGAGGCCGGCAGGCTAGCCCCTCTTCCGGAACGGATATCGTGGTCGGAAATCAGGAGCGATTCCGAGCCGGACTCAACTTCTTGTCCCTTTCGGTCTGATGATTTTCTCGGGTATGCCACGCACGGTTTCAGCAAGAACATATTTATTTCTATAACCTGCGATAACCCTTCCAAGAGTCGTATATGGGCCGGAGGAAGATAAGATATGCCAAACAGCGAGACTCGTTGGGGAAGGTGAAAATCGCCCGGAGAAGCACCCTTGATCTTTTGCAATAACTCCAGCCCCAGGGCAGCCCGGTGTTCACGTTCGTGACCGCTGATCAGCCCCCGCCAGAGCCCGGCTTGCCATAGAGTTTCCTGGCCTGATTCCCAATTTGAGATCATGGCCGGGCGATAGATTATATATTGTTCAAAGGTTTCAGCAATGCGAGTAGCTAATTGTAACCGCTTCAGACTTTGACCGGAGTCTCCCAGATAGGCGCGAAGGCTCTCAAAGCCCGGCCGATCTAAATATTCGGGGAGAATATTCATGATCCGCCAGGCGCAAAATTTAGGATCAAAGGCTGTGGGATCTGGAAAATCGGGGACAATATCTTTAAATATATCGTTTAGAAAGGCGTTGGGGAAAGGAAAATGGTAGTTGGCGCACACGCCCAAATGAGAGGCCAACTGCATGGACAGCCAGCGCTCCATCCCTTTACTCTGAACCAGGATAACTTCCCGCTCCAAGCGTGAGGGTAGAGGAGTCGCCAATATCTTGGTCAATTCTTGGGACAGTAATTCCAGC
>JADFYC010000321.1 GCA_015233295.1 Deltaproteobacteria bacterium
CAGCGGGCCATCCTGGAACTGTCCACACCCGTGGTCAAGTTGTGGGAAGGGATTATCACCTTGCCGCTCATCGGCGTCATCGACAGCAACCGGGCCAAACAAATTATGGAGAATCTCTTGGATGCCATTGTCAGAACTCAGGCATCCATAGCCGTTATCGACATCACCGGGGTGCCCATGGTGGATACTGAAGTGGCTGACCGGCTGATCAGGACGATCAAGGCGGCCGCGCTGCTGGGCACCCGATGTATCATGGTCGGAATAAAACCTGATATTGCTCAAAGTATTGTCAACCTTGGGATTGACCTTACGGACGTGGAAACGTTCTCCAGTCTCCAGGTCGGTCTTGAGGCGGCCTTCAAGCAAGTCGGATTAAGGGTGGTGCGGGCATGAGCAAGATTCCCATTATGAAGATAGAGGATTTCCTGCTTGTTTCAGTCCAGACTGAGCTTCATGACAGGATGGCGGAGGAGCTTCAAAAAGACATTGTGGAGAGACTCGCGAAAACGAATGCCAAGGGTGTTTTAATAGATGTGACCGCCCTGGACGTGGTAGATTCGTTTCTGGGACGACTCATCGGAGATACGGCCGGCATGACCAGGATAATGGGGGCCAAGACCGTCCTGGTCGGGGTCCAACCCGCCGTGGCCATCACTCTGGTCGAGTTCGGGATTGAGCTGAGAGGGATCCATACTGCCCTGAATATGGAAAGAGGTTTGCAGTGGCTCCGGAAGAATGTCTAACATGATATTCTGATTAGGATATAGGAATGCAAATAGAGATTAAGACGGTGGAGGATATTGTCGCTTCTCGTTCTTTGGCCAAGGAAATGGCCAAGGAGATCGGCTTCGGCATCGTGGACCAGACCAAGATAGCCACCGTCATCTCCGAGTTGACCAGGAACATCATCAAGTATGCCGTCGAGGGCTTGCTGCAGATATCCATCATCGAGAGTATAAACAGGAAGGGTTTGGAGATTATTTGTGAAGACAGAGGGCCGGGGATAGCCAACATCGAACTGGCGCTGAAGCCGGGCTACTCGACCAGCCGGGGGCTGGGCATGGGTCTTCCCGGAGCCAAGAAGCTGATGGATGAACTGGAGGTGTCGTCGGAGGTGGGGAAAGGGACCAGGATAACGGCGAGAAAATGGTTATAATCCCAATTGGCTCGGACATTGATGTTTTCAAGGCGAAAAGGGCCGGAAGACATGTGGCCAAGGACGTGGGCTTCGATGCGTCGGAATGTGCCCTTGTGGAAATCGCCATCTCCGAACTGGCCACCAATATCATCAAGCATGCGGTCAGTGGGACCATCAGCATTGATGAGATTTCAGACGGTCTGGAAATCGTTAGTGAAGATTTGGGCAGGGGAATAGCTGACTTAGAGCTGGCCCTAAAATCCGGAAAAAGCGCCAAGGGTTTTGGAATAGGCCTGGCCGGGGTAAAGCGAGTGATGGATCAGGTGGAAATTATTCCCGGACAAACCCGGGGAACCAGAATCATCGCCAGGAAATGGAAGGTAAGACCAGAGCATCTCCTCCGGCCCAAACAAGAATACAGTGTGCCCCAAGCCGGGGTGATGAAATATGGGGTGATATCCATTCCCGCTCTCGGATCGGAGCTTAACGGTGACGCCTATGTGGTCAAGGAGTTTGACCAAACGGCTTTGATAGCCGTAATTGACGGATTGGGCCATGGCGAGAAAGCCTATGTGGTGGCCCAAGAGGCCGCGGATTACGTACAAAGAAATTATACAAATGACATCAGCCTGATCATTGAGAAGTGCCACGACGCTCTACGCGGCACCAGAGGCGTGGTCATGGGGCTGGCCAGGGTGGATTTTGAAGCCTCCCAACTGACCACCGCAGGTGTGGGCAACATCGGTATGAAAGTTGTCGGGAAGAACCTGGTGAAACCCTTCTCTGTGGCCGGGATCGTGGGGCACAATCTGAAAAAACTGGTGGTCCAGGAATTTCTCTATAGCCAAGGAGACACTATATTTATGTATTCTGACGGCGTTTCCGATAGGTTTAACTCGGAAGATCCGGAGCTGACGACGATGAAGCCCCAGGAAGCCGCTGAAGCCATAGCCCGCAGGTTCGGCAAGGACAAAGACGATATCACTATTGTTGTGGCCAGGGAGGCATGATGGAGGAGCTGCGGCGGGAGTATGCCGGATTGCTGGCTGCTCACCTTGAACATCCCGGGGAACCACATTTGTTCAAGGCTTATGCTTTGGGTAAAAAATGTGCTGAAAGAGGGATTACCGCCTCCGAAGTGATCAACACCCATTTCAGTATCCTGGAGAGCGGTGAAGTGTCCCTGCCCGACGAGAAGGTCATCGATTCCCAGGAGTTTTTGCTTGAGGCGACCCTGGCCACGGCGGTCAGCAACCCTTCTCCGGTGGATGCGGACTTGCCCGAGAAAGTATTGGCCGCCCTCTATAACGAAGCTGTGCTGCGCTTTAAGGAACTAAGCAAAGTTAAAGATCAGTTGCGGACGTCGGAGGATAAATACCGGGCGCTGTATGACGAAGCCTTTGCCATGCTTTTTAGTATCGATGAGCGCGGAACGATCATCATATGTAACAATACCACGGCGCGAACGTTGGGATATGAAAAGAACACGCTCATCGGTCGGCCCCTCTCCACCATCCTGTGCGCAGAGTGCCTGGAAAAATTTTCGAATCGGGGAGTGACCTCTATCGCTAAAAATGAAGAGGTGGAATGCCTTATTTTGAGGCAGGACGGACAAGAAATTCGGGCCCTGGTTCAGGTCAAAGCCGTATTTTCCGAGGATGGGAGGTCGTCCCACGTTGATTTCACCTGCCGAGATATCACCGAAAGCCGGCGGGCTGAGGAAGAGCGAGTGCGGTTGGCCACGGCCATCGAGCAGGCTGCGGAAGGTATTGTCATTACAGATCGGAAAGGGACCATCGAATACAGCAATCCGGCTTTTGCCCGAGTCTGTGGATATAGTCGGACGGAGATTATCGGCCAAAACCTCCGCGTCCTGAAAACTGACGCCCATGACGCCGCCTTTTACCAGAATATGTGGCAGACCATCCTCCGGGGTGACACATGGACCGGTCGCATCATCAACCGGACGAAAGACGGCGCGCTGTGCGAGTTTGAGACGACTATTTCGCCCATTCGCGACGGATTGGGTGGCGTGACCAACTTCATATCCGTCAACCGGGATGTCACCCATGAAGTCAGGTTGGAAAGGCAACTGCGCCAGGCCCAGAAGATGGAAGCCATCGGCACCCTGGCCGGGGGCATCGCCCACGATTTCAACAATATTTTGACCGCCATCATAGGCTACACCGAGATGGCCTTCCAGGGCACCCCTCCGGAGAGCCTGGTCCGGCGGGATCTGGATCACGTGCTCAAGGCCGGTCACCGGGCCACCGAGCTGGTCCGGCAGATACTGGCTTTCAGCCGCCGAAGCGAGCAGGAGCGGCAACCGGTCGAAGTGGCTCCCATTGTTAAGGAAGCTCTTAAGCTGCTGCGGGCTTCACTGCCGACCACCATTGATGTTTATCAACATACCGTCATCTCAGACAAAGGGGGAGTGGTCCTGGCTGATCCCACCCAAATCCATCAGGTGTTGATGAATCTTTGCACCAACGCGGCCGATGCCATGCGCGACCAGGGGGGGATCCTTGAAGTCAGCCTGGTCGAAACAATTGTCAACGACCACGAGACCGAGGCCTCTCCTGATTTGAAAGAGGGCCGGTATCTCCGACTTACGGTAAGCGATACGGGACACGGCATGGACCGTCAGGCTATGGAACGAATTTTCGACCCCTTCTATACCACCAAAGCGCCCGGTAAAGGTACCGGGATGGGGCTGGCCGTGGTCCATGGCATCGTCAAAAGCCATGGTGGAACAATCACTGTGGCCAGCGAGCCGGAAAAAGGGACCACATTTAATGTCCTGTTGCCGGAAATTGAGGGCGAGGCGGTACTGGAAGTCGAGGCCGCGCCAAAGCCGGCCGGCGGGAGTGCGCGTATCCTATTTGTTGACGATGAAGAACTTTTGGTCGAGTTAGGGCAGCAGGTGCTCGAAGGTCTGGGTTACGAGGTCGTTGGAAAATCCAGCAGCACCGAAGCCTTGGAGACATTCCGGGCCCAACCGGACCGATTTGATCTGGTCATTACCGATATGACCATGCCGCGTCTGACCGGCCGCCAACTGGCCCAAGAACTTATGACCATCCGCCCGAATATTCCGATTATCCTTTGCACTGGATATAGTGATCTGATCGATGGGAAACAGGCTAAGGAGGCCGGGATTCGCGAGTTCGTCATGAAGCCCTATGCCGCAGGCAAGTTGGCCAAGGCCATTTATCAGGTCTTGGAGGAGAAATAATGTCCCGGCCCGGTCCTCCCGGCCGTCGCCGAATTCAGGTGGTCTTGGGCACACGTCCGGAGGCGATTAAGCTGGCCCCGGTGATCAAGGCCATGAGATGCCGCCAAGAATTCGAGACCAGCGTCT
>JADFYC010000322.1:0-1844 GCA_015233295.1 Deltaproteobacteria bacterium
GTCAAGCTATCGTGATTGGCCAGGTGCTTAATCTCTTCTTTAGCTCGATGGTGGACCAGGGCATTGGTGATTATCTGTCCTACAATTTTCAAAAGCGCCGTGTCATTTTCCGGCCAAGGTTGGTCATCCCGATCGGCGCCCAAGCCGACCAGTCCGAGCAACTCTTCATAATACACTAATGGGGCGAGCAACAAAGACTTAGCCCCCAGGCGGCTGAAAAGGGCTTTTTCTTTCGAGGCGGTTTCCGGCAAGTCAGCCCGGCTTATCTCGATTACGGCCTCCTGGTGACGCAACTTGTCAACAAGCCAGGAAAGATCATCTGCGGCGCCCTGACCGTCGGAAAAAGGACCAGATGTGGCCGCACCGGAACGGCTCCATTGATAACACTGTTTGACCCTGGCGCTCTGCGGTTCCAAGACCAGGGCATAGCTCTGGTCACCGGCACAGAACCAACCAATCATCGAAAGGACTTTGTTAATTTCCCGGTCGGTGTCCTCCGGCGATAACGATGAAGCCATAAAATCGGTGGAGATGGCCGCCACCATCTGCTCGAATGTCACCCGGTAATTGAGCTCGTCAACAGCCTGATTCAGTTCGCGCGTGCGGTCGGATACCTTTTCCTCCAGCGTCCGTTGACTGTCCTCCTGAACGGTGCGGTATTTGTCGGTTAAAACCAAAGATAACATAGCCCCGGCGAGAGCAAAGATCAGCAACCAGTCGGTCGAATTTATCGGGCTGAGCGGCAGAAGGCCCGCCCCGCCGAGAACATGAACGAAAAGCATGACCAAAACCATGATCCAGGAAATTACATAATATCGGACGCCTTTGTATCCTTGGATCCAACATCGGAGGCCGGCATAGGCCAGGAGCCCGCTTCCGATAAGCGTAATCATATAGGACATAATATTGGCTAAATAAAAATTAAAGAAAGTCATCAGAGCCGTTCCGATATTAAGGCCCATGACTCCATTAAGCAGTTTGTGAACCAGGGGAATAACTTCTTTGGTCTTGAGGGCCTGTTGGGAGAAGATAATCAGAAAAACCATGGCAAGCTGCCCGCCCACATGGACCCCCCACAAGGACCATTGGATATGATCCGGCCCGAAAAACCGGGCGGCCAGTCCGGTCAGGCATGACAGGTACAAAATAGCGAAGCAGATGGTCAGCACATAATAAATAGCATTTTTTTCTCGGAGAATGAAAAAAACAAAAATGTTATAGACGACCATCACCAGAAAGACACCAAAGGCCAGGCCCTGGATCAACCGTTTGTTCAAGAGATACTCGGCAAAGGCCTGGGGGGTGCGGAGAGTCAAGGGGACCCTCATGGCGCCTTCGGTTTCCAGCCGCAGATAGATCGTTTGTTTTTCCTGCGGCCGGATGGTCAACCGGAAAAGATGGCCGGGGAAATCCACATCCCTTTCTTCCAGAGCTAAAAGGCTTCCCGATTTTTTAGCCGTTATTGAACCATCGGCATGTACAGTAAACAGGTCGATCCGGTTCATGATCACGTAATCTAATTCCAGAAGCCAGCCCGGCTTCGGTGATGATTGATTATCGATCCGGCACCGCAACCAGTAGGCCGACCGAGTGAAACCTAAATTAAGCACAGCCTTCCGATTGGACACAAACTGTGAAGCGAACTCAGGTGAAGACACCTGAGCCATCGTCCATTCCTTGTTTCGATCCTCCAGCAGGTCCAGATTCAAGCTCAATTCATATAATTCATGGTTTTTTTCTAGGATTACCGGCGGAGCCGCCCACAGGAAGTCGGCTGGGAAGAGGGCCAACAGAATGAGCGCAACACAACTGATTGGGATTAGCGGCATCCTCATCCACATCTC
>JADFYC010000322.1:1905-4452 GCA_015233295.1 Deltaproteobacteria bacterium
CCGGGTTCTGTTTCCCCCGCCGGTTACCCCGCGGGGGATGGCGATCATTCCTCTAGGGCGGCGGTTACCCGACGCCTCAAGCAACCAACCCGGGAGTCTCGGACGGGCCGCCCTCAAACACTCCCCTATTCGGTCTTGCTCCGGGTGGGGTTTACCTAGCTCTTCCGGTCACCCGGAAGACTGGTGAGCTCTTACCTCACCGTTTCACCCTTACCTCGTCTGCGCGAGGCGGTTTGCTTTCTGTGGCACTGTCCTTGAGGTCACCCTCACTGGGCGTTACCCAGCACCCTGCCCTTTGGAGCCCGGACTTTCCTCTCGTCAGCCGGAGTTAACCGGCCGGCCGGCGATCACCTGTCCTGGTCGAACCATTCCCGGTTTTTGTCAGATTTAGAAATACATTTTTTCAAGGATGCCGACGATGTTCACCGAAGGGTAACATGGCCAACTTTTATTGGCTGATTCTTTGACTTATGGTCTCCTATCTTCCAGCCCTAACATCGTGTTATTTTTGAAGCTTAGATTTCCAGAGGTGCATCTTTTCTTTCGGCCAGCGGGCGCACAAGGCGGGCCGGCCCTTCATGACCATCTGGAGGCAGACATCACACTCCGGGTCGCAATGATGAATCTCGTTTTCTCTCCCTACCTGGACCTTTTGGGGCCATTCCGGATCGGCCCAGAGCACCCGAGCCAGGCCGATTAAATCCGCCTGCCCCAAGGCCACGATCTGTTCGGCCAGGGCGCCGCCGGCAATCCGCCCCGCGGTGATGACCGGCACGGAAACTTCCTGTTTGACGGTCGCGGCCAGGTCCGCCATATAGACTTCTTTTTTAGCTTTTTCCATCATTTCCGGAAGGAAAAAGGATTCGTAGGTGCCGCCCATGACCGAGATATAAGCTACCCCGGCCGCGTCCAGGGTTCGGGCAAATAAACGGGACTCTTCCAGATGGAGGCCGTCCGGGAGCCACTCGTCGGCCAGAAACCGATATCCCACTGGAAAATCTCCCACCGCAGCCTTGACAGCAGCCACGACTTCCAGGGGAAATTTCCGGCGCGCCGCCTGGGACCCGCCGTAGGTATCTGATCGCTTGTTCGTCCGGGGTGAAACGAACTGGGCCAAAAGATAACCGGTGCCGCCATGCAATTCCACCATATCAAAGCCGGCCTGCTTGACTCGGAGGGCAGCCCGGGCATACTGGACGATGATGGATTCAATTTCCTGAATAGATAAGGCCCGGGGCATCCGGCCAAAAGTCTCCACCGCGGAAGGGGCGACAAAGTCCGCAGCGACAGCATATCTGCCGCCATGATTAATCTGCAGACAGGCCAGGGCCCCTTCCTGCTTGATCACCGCGGCCAGGCGGGACAATGCCTCTACCTGGTCATCTCCATCCACCCTAAGGCAGTGGTTGGAATTGCGGCCGACCGGGTAGTCCACCGTGGCATTTTCCACTACGACCAGGGCCACGCCACTCTGGGCCATCAAGCGGTAGTGATCCAAAATCAACTCAGACACGCCGCCGCCTTCATCGGCATAACCTAAGTATAGTGGGGCCATGGTCAGCCGGTTCTTCAGCTTCACCCCACCCACTTCCAATTCTGAGAAAAGGTGCGAATACATGACTTACCCCCTCCAGGTTTCTATGAAAAAGCATTATCCCCATTAATGCGGTTCTTGCTCCTACGACAAAATACTAGTCCAAATCCAACGTTACGTTACACTGATTACATTTTACAACGCCCCGGAAAACTTTATGGCCGCATTCGGGACAAATATAGCGGGCCTCCTCATCCTCAATCCATTTTTCAGTACCAAATTTTCGCCAATACGGAATGGCCCGCAAAATAACCTTCTTGCCGATAGCCATGGGGAAATTTTCAATATACCGGCAAGGAAATTCATCGCATTGATGACATCCGGTGTAACCCTTATCCTTGGTGCAGTTTCTGATCTCACACTGTTGACAATGCATAAAAAGTTCACCGGACAAGCAGCCACGGCACTTAATATCTTCTGGGGAAAGCTCTTCACTATTGGGGAGCGTACCTTTGCCATGGATATTGCCCTGGTAGAGATTGACCAACCGCTCCTTGAATTTGTGATTATTATCCCGGTCAGCGATATAAATGGCACAGACGCCACAATAAAGGCCACAGGGTGCCACAAAATCCGGATTTATTTCCATTATTCCAACCCCCCAAATTATCCCATGCACGGTAAAGCTTCGGGCCGTAAGGCCTGCGAGCTGGATAAATTGAATACCTAAACGAACTCTTTGTAATCCGTTATTTCGGCTTCCGGTCTGTCTGCGGCACCGTCTCCACAATCAGATGATGGCCGAAATACTTCCGGGCCACCCGGCTGATGTCTTCTTTGGTCACTTTCTTGATCATCTCATTGTATTTGTTATCCCAATCATATCCCAGGCCAAGGGATTCGTTGACCGTGTCGCTGAAGGCCTGGGCCGCGGTGGTTTCTAAGTTCATCTGGTGCATGGTCGTGCACAGGTTGATGCCGGTGCTAAGCTCCTGGTCCGAAACCGGTCCCTG
>JADFYC010000323.1 GCA_015233295.1 Deltaproteobacteria bacterium
TATTATTTATATAAGTTATAGCTTGTATATTGAGAGCTATTATACTATATAATATCATATAATACAACAAAAAAGCAGGACTAATATGGCATATTTTGGGTATGCACTAAGTTAAGAAAAAACCTCTTGAAGAGTTTTGCAAGAGGCTCTTTTGGATTGGTAAATTCATGGCAATCAGCACACGTGCTCATGACATTTGCCGTGCAGCAGGCTCTGACTTGACACCACGAACGCTTTTCATTCTTGCGGCATCCGACTCATTTTCCGTTCAAATAGGCTCGGCAGGCGCCACAGTACAGACCACAATAGGCCACCAAATCGATATCTGCAAGCGTTTCGCTCACACGAAACTCCTTTTCTAATTGGGACTAGACAACCAGCCTCACCGCCAGGATGGTGTTACCATGCCAACATCTTGAGGTTATTCTAAATTTCCGTGAATAGGTGGGAAGGTCCTTAGATAGACCAGCCACGTATGGAGACAGTGAAACGCAACGAAAAGAAAGGCGATAGTAATATACACCCATGATCGGTAGGGTGCCGGAAAGAAAAATGAATCGCCAATCAGCCCGATGCCTGTCAGCCAGAGGAGCGGGGTGTAGGCCGGAGCTAAGAATCCCATTAGACTGGTGCTCCACGCACTTTGTGGAAAAAAGAGCTGAGCCGCCCAAGCCGAAAAATAAGCCAACGCGCCTACAAGGTAAATCACCAGTCCGGTCATTTGACTGGGCGTGGCAATATTTAAAGGCATAAATACCGGGAGTACGAAGGCCAATATCCGAAAAGTGTTTTCACCATACACGATGATGGGTGGAATGTCCTTCCAAAAGTTTTCATCGGAGTAGGCCTTGGGTAGTCTGTCCACCAGAATTGCATTCCATATCATAATAGGGATAGTGAGTAGAACGCAACCGGATAAGTACGTTATGATCGAACCAGTTTTCACCTTTGCCTCTTTTATCCGCGTAACGGCACTATGAGAAATTGCCGGCGATCATCAGAAATGAGACGTCCGTCCTTACCTCTAATCGGGTCAGGGTAAGTTGGAAAAATTATGTCACGGTCCCGGTTTTCAGTCAAGTACTGTTCAGCGTGAGTGGAATGGAAAATGGAAACCGAGTCAATCGTTACGGTCAGGCATTTAGGCGGATAATTTGAGATGAGCGCCCCTTAGGGGAAAATTTTTCTTGAAATTTTACCTTGGCTGGGCTATGGTTGAAAAGATGAACGAACGTTCATTCATTAACGTCAAGATTCATCATCTCATCATAAAATGAAGATGGAATTGGGAGGAAGAAATTGAAGAAATCAGACGATGTCGTAATTGTCACCGGAGTCAGGACGCCAATCGGAAGGTTCGGCGGCGAATTCAAAAATATCCGCGCCAACGAATTATTGAGTCTGGTTATGAAAGAGGTCATCCGACGGGCCGGAGTGGCCAATGACATCTTTGATGACATCATCATGGGTGATTGCGTCCAAGCGCCGGATGAGGCCAATACCGCTCGGACCGCAGCACTCAAGGCAGGACTGCCCTATCAGATTCCGGCTGTGACCATCCAGCGGCAATGCGCCTCGGCTATGACGGCTCTGATGTTTGGGGCCCAGCAGATCAAGGCCGGAGATTCCGAGGTTGTGCTGGCCGGGGGTGTGGAATCCATGAGTAATGCACCTTATGTCCTGAGCACGGCCCGGTGGGGACAACGTCTCACCCACGGTGAAATGACCGCTGCCATGTGGGAAATGCTCCACTCCGGCAGCCGCGCCCTGGGCAAGGCCATGATTATGGGCGAGACGGCCGAGAATCTGGCGGAAAAATATAACATTTCACGGGAAGATCAGGACATCGTCGCCCTCAGAAGCCATAACAATGCCGAAGCGGCCATCAAGGCCGGCAAGTTTAAAGAAGAAATTATGTCCGTGCCCATCCCGGGCAAAAAAGGTGAGATTCGTCAGGTGGACACAGATGAGCATGTGCGATTGGGCTTGGCTATGGATGACCTGACCAAGTTGAAACCGGCCTTTAAGAAAGACGGCACCGTCACCGCCGGGAACTCCTCCGGCCTGAACGACGGCGCTGCCGCGGTTATCATCATGCGTCGGTCTAAGGCTGAGGAACTGGGCCTGAAGCCCATGGCCAGGCTCGTGTCCGGGGCCGCGGCGGGAGTGGAACCTCATCTGATGGGCTATGGCCCGGTGCCGTCGACCCAGAAGGCCTTGAAGAAGGCCGGCATGACCCTGGCCGACATCCAGTTGATCGAGCTTAACGAGGCCTTTGCCGCCCAATACCTGGCCTGTGAGCGCGGCCTGGATCTGAACCGGGAGATAGTCAATGTTAATGGCAGCGGCATTGGGTTGGGTCATCCCGTGGGCTGCACCGGCATCAGAATCGTGATTAGTTTGCTTTATGAGATGAAACGCCGTAATTTGAACGCCGGTCTGGCCACGCTGTGCGTTGGCGGCGGCATGGGTATGACCACCATTTTCGAACTGGAAAACTGATTGACAGGACTGTCTGAACATGTTTGACGGTTGTGAGGCACATGTTCGGACCTAAGCTGACGGTTGCCGTCGTGTGTCCCCTCCGGAGAACGTGACTATCGTTTCATCAAAGACGCATTAACCTGTGGTTCCCAACTCTCCTACCCCCAATTCACATCAAATATTGAGGACCTTCGCCCAGGGTTCACGCCCTGGGCCGGGATAATCAGTCCCTCCGGCGCCTATTCGGGATTGGTCTTTCTATGAAAACCTGGTGCGATTGCCCTAAAAAAAAATTGACACTTCCAGGAGTATTGCGTATCGTATAAATTAAGGATTATATGACACCCAAAACAGCCGGTCTTAAAGCTCCCCAGGTATCCAAGGACATCATTTGACCAAATGACGGCATGGAGGAATAGGCATGATGAGCTTCTTAAACATCATAATCGTTCTTCTGGCGGTGCTGCTGGGGCCGAGTTTGGCCTTATCCGCCACCTGGCTCAATCAAAAATATCTGATGGCCTTTCACGCCTGCACCAGTTGCACGGATCCAGTCAATCATTATACCTACGTGGGCCAATCGGACGACGGCGTCTCATGGACGATTTTGCCCAATTACACCACCTACCAGGGCAGCGTCCCTGACCTAATCCACCGAAACAACACCATCTACGTCTATAACCCCGGATATGTCCGGCGTTACGACATCAGCACTACGGCCTGGGCGGACCCCGCCAAAGTTGCCGTCACGATCCGGCACACCGACGGGTCTGCCGAGAATTTTGTTGATCCTTGCCCCTATCTTAACTCCGATGGAAAAATCATCCTCTTTTATCTGGTCGTAGATGTCAGCGGAGATCCGGCTAAATGTCAGACCGGTCAAAGCACCTGCACCAAAACCTTTCGGAGCGCCACCGAAGTAACCGGCAGCGACGGCACCCAGTTTACGGTGGATGCAGGTAACCGGGCGGAGATCCAAATCAGCGGCAGCACTACTTCCCTCCAGGTCGCCTCCGACCCTCACGTTTTCCAGGGACCCTCCGGTTATATCCTGTACATCGCTAAGAACGGCGGGGTCCAGGCCATGTCCTCCGATCAATTGCAGGGGAGCTATACCAATATCAGCGGCCTGCCCGACGGCATGTTGGTGAGCAATACCGGCTCCGTCCCCTCCGGATATTATAACCCGGACACCGGACAATATGTTACCTACGTTCATTCTCCCGACGGCTCAACCACGGTGATCAAGCGGGCCGTCCATTCCAGCCTGAATACGCCCCTAACCGGCTCGGCCTTTACCACCATCCTGACCGGAAGCAGCGTTCCGGGCCTGGGCTCGGCCTATTCCGTGGCCAGTCCGGGGTTCCACCGCAACTTATCGGGCGCGACCACCTGCACCATCGCCAGCCTGACCGATTCTGCGACCGCCCAGCAAGTGGCCCCCTGGCTCAAATCTTTGACCTTAACCCTTTCGGAGGGCAGTCATCTGGGTGGAATGGGCACTTTCTCGCTTATGGATATCCCCTACGATGGAAAAACGTACGTCATGTCCAACGGCGCCGAAGCCTATTACCAGAACCGCTTTTCCAATTCGGCCTATTCCGACAAATCCCAATTGGAATGCGTCGAAACCACCCGGGCCGCCTGGGCCAAGACACTGGGTGTGTCCTACGGTCGGCATCCGGTCACCCTGCCCTGGGGCATGATCGAGACGGCCAATGGAACATACCGCTTCGAGGCCACCGACGTGCTGGTCAAGGCGGCGCAGGCGCAAGGAGTCCGGATGGTCGGGCTGATCGCCCCGTTCACCGACTGGGATCAACGGGCCTGCGGGTACGGCCCGACTACGGCCTGCACCAATCTCTTTAACGGCGGGAGATCGGTCCGGGTACGCGGACATGCGAAAGTCATGACGCACCTCATGTTCGGGATATTGGCGTTAGCGGCAGATCAGCTAATTCGTTTAGT
>JADFYC010000324.1 GCA_015233295.1 Deltaproteobacteria bacterium
AAGCTGTCTGGAACCCCATCTTGAGGCCGGCGCAAGCCTTTGCTACATAGTGACGTTGTCTATCCAACAGCGCGAGAAGTACAAAAAGCAGTTTAGCGAGGCACGAGTGGTCGGAATCTGGGTCATCGGGGGGAGCTGAATTGTCTGGCCCGAACTTTGGCGACCTCCGGTTCTTGTCTAGCTGCAAGCCATTTTCACAGTGCAAACAGTCTCATCAGCATGATGAAGGTCTTGTCTAAACAGATTATCGTCATGATATTACGTCCAGTTCAGAGGTTCGGCCGAGTATAGTCAACCGAATATGAAACATAAGACTCCATACAACCTGATTACGTTTCCTAATAACATCATAAAGACGTTCCAGAGAATTATTACCTGTGTTCTGACAGTGAGATAGAAGTGCTATTCTTTTTTCTGATGATGTCAAGGGCCAAGTTATTTGACCACCCCCAGGGCCAGGTATTTGACCAGAGGCAAGATAAAATAGACTGGCCACCTCCAAAAGAACACGATTTCACGATGGGTTGTTATCAAGCTAACCTGCAAGGAAAAGTGAATCTTATTATTGTCTAAATGCAAAATTCTGCCAATGAAATCTTCCCATGCGCGACAAATGGCCAACTTGATGATGCGTGAATGCCATCAAGTTGATGCATCTGCCGGCCTCACGGTCTACCCTACTTCGTTGCCCGGCTGCGGCGCCGGAACCCGATTGCCTTTGTGTAGCCCAGCGTTTTTTGACGGTCCCGTGGTCTTCCCTTTGGGGTTTCTGGTTGCCGGGGCAGGGTCAGATCGGAATTCCTGGCTGATGTTCACAGTTGCGAGCGTGGTGGCCCTGCTGTCGATCAGGGTGACCGCTCAACGTGTCCTCCACCCTACTTGAATCAAGTCCCTGGTGGCGATGACAGCGGCGGTCATATAAATGAATTTCCTTTCTATTATCCGGCGCTGGCTGTGACCGTCAGCGGTGCTGAAGCGGTGGGAGCTTCGGGACAAAAAAATGGAAGAGAAAAAAGATAAAGGCCAGGTAAGAATCTGGTCCTTTATTTTATCCGGTGAAGTAACCCGGCGCTGAGTTCAGCGGCTTGCCTGACCCTTTGGTATGACAGATGGGCGTACCTGGCCGTGGTGCTGGTCCGCTTATGGGTCAACAACATTCCGACCGTGTAAAAGTCCACCCCATTGCTGACCAGGCGACCGGTGAAGTTGTGCCGGAGTCCGTGGACGCGAAAGTTTTCAGGCAGGCCGGCGGCCTTTCGATTCCTGCCCCAGGGTCCCTTGGAGTCAGTCCTATGGCCACCATTGCGGCCGGGGAAGACGTAATCTGAGCTGCGGTCTAACCCTTGGAGGGCGGCCAGGGCATCGGCATTGACCGGGATCGTCTCAGTCTTACCACCCTTGGGTTCTCGCAGAGTAATCAGGCAACGGTCAAAATTAATATCCGTCCACGTCAGCTTGAAGAGTTCTCCCCTGCGGACTCCGGTCAGCATGGCGAACTGGATTAAGGCAACAGGGGTTCGACATGGCCAGGATTCCAGAACATCATTTAGCCTCTGCATTTCATCGTCAGACAAGAACTCGGCCACCTGGTTGTCGAGTTTGGGGTGTTCGACCTTAGCCATACGATTCTCGCCGCCGTCGAGGCCCCATTCTTGGCCAGGTCTTGAAAGAAACCAGCAACGGCAAAAAGACAACCTGGAGCGTGACTAGGCTCGATGCCGCACAGTAGACGAGTGACAACTGATCGTGGTCTGGGTGGCGCAGGTTCAAATAGCCTACTTCTATCATGACTGAGAGAGCGGGAGGAGAGAAAAGTGCTTAATGAGGAAAAGATGGTATGTCTTCAGGCCATTCTTTCTTTATTCGGATTGGCGACCGTGAAATTTCCCAAACTCTTCCGGCAATCCGACGGGCGGGAATTTGCAATCGATTGCAGAGGCATGATCACTTGTAAACAAACGATGGGCGGGTGTGTATTTCCCTGCCCATTTCTTCTTACCCCACACCTACCCCACGACTTGACTGTTCCTGATCGAATTATTTTGGGGTCCGTGAGAGAAAGATTTTATCCCGTCGCCGGTGTGGGGGAAACTTCAGTGTGGGGGAGCCAGCCTGGAAGCCTTTATGGGGTAAGGAACCGTGTGGGGTAGGTGTGGGGTAAATTCGGCCTCAAAAAGAAAAAAGGAGCCATCTACACCTGGCCCCTTCTCACAACTGATTGATTTAATTGGTGCCGAAGGTCGGAATCGAACCGACATGACCGCAAGGGTCGGGGGATTTTGAGTCCAAAGAGGGACTTACCCGTAACTTACTCACACTGCAACATATTTAACTTTCAGTGAAAAATTTTTTACTTCTGGTTTTGTTTGGTTTTGTTTGGAAACTTTTGGAACTGACGGGCACAATTTGGGCACAGTGGGCACAGGGTATCTACGGTTTACTTGAAAGGCGGAAACAAGATTTTGACTCTGAATCAGTCATCCGGCTAAAGAGTCCTTCGTCTAGTCCAGGGCCGTGATCTCGGGCCTGAAGCATTTGGTTATCCCGGAAACAGGCTGCTTGCTTCACTTATCGTAGATTAAGCGTAATTTATACGCCGAACAGAAACAAAAATAAAGGTTTTTCTTTGGCCCCGGATTTATTTTCGTTCGAGATCAAATTTGTTGCAATGCGACATTGTGTTTTAGCCCGACAACTAAGGAAATGAAGCTATGTCAACCTTGGCATAACTACAGTTCTTTACGCCGGTTGAGATATAGCGCGATCTTGTAACTTAATGTACTATACTTCAACCTAAAACAACCTTTTACAACATATAATAACATAGTATAATAGTATTTAACCTACAATTGACATTTCCCACCCACCACATCACCATCCTCTACCTCATCCTATCCAAACCTATTTCCCACCTGATTAAACCACCTCTAATTCACCTATTCTTAGGATTAAGTCGAGTAAATAAGCGTATAGTATCCAAAACGTGCCTATCTTTGGACTAAGTACATAGCATTTAGCACAAAGCACCCACTACTTAAACCCATCTTTACCTAAACTATAGCCACGTTCTTAAAAGATGTCAATTAAATAGTCGTCAGTATCCAAAAGTTGCCCATTTATAATCTTGGCCTACCCCATAGTTAAGTGAAGACGAAGCTATAAATTAACAATTATAGGGGCCACCCCATGTCAAACAGTATATATGTTTTCAAAACCGGTCTAAGTTTTAACTCCAGTTGGAACTAAACCGCCTCAATATATTCCTTCCAATCTCTCAAAATATCCGGCAAAGGGATAGTCACTTGGCTCCAACTTTGCTCAATTAGTCTGGCCTCACGGATGATCGAATTGGCCCTTGACACTCTAAAATCACTAGCGTATTTTACTTGACAGTACATTGGCCCCATGGCGTCAGTGTTTGCTTTACAAGACTTGTAATCGGTATTCCTCATATCCTTGGCCATGAAATTATCAGCATCGGATCGCTTAACTTGTGAAGCATTAGGTTATCTTTCGTCCGGTAATCAAGGCTCAAACCTATTTTTTCTAGTTGTCTGGCTGGGGGGCAACAGATCACACATGTGATCATAGATGTGCTTACCCCGGCTCACAACGTTTCCTGTAAATGTAAACTATAATACCATATTTACTGTGTTATCTCCAGATAGCCACTCGTTGCATAATAATTGGGGTTACCAAGGGCTGGCAAGTTGACTTCAAGAAAGTTGGCGGTTGGCATCCCTTTAGTTGACACTGAATTTGAAAAATGATTGTTTTGACTTAGTTAGGCAAGTTGAACGACTGGCACCTTTTTTGCTATATGCTGTAGAGATGGAATAGCCAATCTCAAATCACATTCTCAATTACGGAGGGGGAAAAGAATGAAAAAAAGTATCTTTGTCCTAAGCGTACTATTGTTCGTTTTCGGTCTGTTCTTACCTGTTTGCCATGCCGCAACCAGCTCGACGGGTTGCGTCTTCGACACGCGGGACGACAACACCATTGACACGGGTTGCGTCTTCGACACGCGGGACGACAACACCATGTATGACTACGTTGTGGAACAGGTAGGAACAAGAAGCGCGGCCTATTTTACGATCCGGGGCACGGTCACGAGTTATAATTCTACCTCTAACGCCTTTCCCGGCACTATCAACGGATACATGGCCTCAAACACCAGTGACATTTATTTTACCGTTGTCTACGGAAACAACACAGGATCTCGCAGTTACGTCATCTACCGATCCGGGAACGGGGCGGGAATTTCTTGGGCTGTGGACGCGACCGGTGCGATTAGCGACCCGGCCCAACCCATTAAAATCATGTATTGCCCACCGGGCGGTCCGCCAAATGTGCCGCCAACATGCACCGCGGCCGGACGATGGTGCGATAATCACAACGGTACGGTGACCGATAAGACCACAGGATT
>JADFYC010000325.1 GCA_015233295.1 Deltaproteobacteria bacterium
AATCCCGTTCTTACGGGAGACAGGCAATTAATGGAACGGGTCCTGGAAAACCTGGTCAAGAACGCCATTGAGGCGGAAGACACCGGGGGGCAAGTGAGACTGGCTCTGGAGTTGAGCGATAAAGGGGCGTTGGCCCTGGAGGTGCGTAACGGTGGTAAACCAATCCCTCTTAAGGTGCAAAGCGAAATATTTCAGCCCTATGTGACCCATGGCAAGAAAGGCGGCACTGGTTTGGGCCTTTATTCCGCCAAGTTAATTTTGGAGAAGGTACATGGGTGGAAGCTGAGCTACCGGTCGGACCAGGCTGGGACGGTCTTTAGGATTGACTTCTAAGGCGGTTATTCGACTCCCCACAATGTTGGGTCTGCATGTAAAAGAGCCTGGGCAGAGGACGCGGAGATCCTTCATCGGTTCCACATGGCGGTTCATCTCAGTATGTTAGTGCCGAGATGTATCGCCATATTTGTTTGGACCATCTGGGTTATGCTTCTTCAGACTGTGGAAAAAACGCTTGACTGTTTCAAACAAATGTTTTAAATATGTGTTTGATAATGCATTGTTTAAGGAGCGCCATCACGAAAAATAATGATGCCACGGAATTAGACACCCGAACACGATTGCTCCACGCGGCCGGAGAGGTCTTTGAAAGCTTTACCCGCAAGAACTCGGGGCTGGGGCGATCGGCAGGTTGACCAATCACATCACCAGGTTTTCCATGGGCGCCATCAATGGGCCGGCCCGCAAGGCGGAAAAGATGAGTGAAGGCATTTCTGATAATCTTACAAGCCGATAGGAACAGGGAGTTACATGAATCGTCTGGTTAAGCGTGGCGTTTTTCTTTTCCTACTGTTGGTTGTGCCGGCCATCGCGGCAGCGTGGTTCCTCTATCGAAGCAACACAAGTTCAGTCTTCTTCCGGACCATTCCGGTAAAAAAAGGGGATTTGTTGGCGACTATCAGCGCCACAGGCACGGTGGAACCTGAAGAAGTGGTGGATATCGGCGCCCAGGTGGCCGGAAGAATAGTCTCTTTCGGGAAAGATCAGGCCGGCAAAACGATCGATTACGGCTCTGTGGTGGAAGCCGGAATGGTGCTGGCCCGGATAGATGACGCCTTGTACGCCGCCGATGTAGCCCGAGCCAAAGCCCAACTGGAGCAAAGCAAGGCCGCAGTGCTGCGGGCCGAGGCGGATTTGGGACAACTTCAGGCCAAACTCTTTCAAACCGAGCGCGACTGGAATCGAGCCAAGAAACTGGGGCCGTCCGATGCCCTGTCCCAGAGTGACTACGATGCGGCTGTATCGGCTTATGAGGTGGCGAAAGCCAATGTGGCAGTTGGTAAGGCGGCCATCGTCCAGGCTAAAGAGAGTGTTTCCGAGGCCAAAGCCAACCTGGTCCGGGCGCAACAAAATCTGGACTATTGCACCATTGCGTCTCCGGTCAAGGGAGTCATCATCGACCGCCGGGTGAATATTGGTCAGACTGTCGTGGCCAGTCTCAATGCCCCCAGCCTTTTTTTGCTCGCCAAGGATCTTAAGCGGATGCAGGTTTGGGTCTCCGTCAATGAGGCGGATATCGGCAATATCCGTCCCGGGCAGCCGGCTACCTTTACCGTGGATGCTTATCCCAATGAGAGTTTTCAGGGCGAAGTGGGCAAGGTGCGGCTGAACGCCAACATGACCCAGAACGTGGTTAACTATACGGTGGAAGTCATCACGGACAACTCAAGCGGCAAGCTGCTGCCTTATCTGACGGCGAATGTGAAGTTCAACCTGAGTCGGCGCCACGATGTCCTGATCGTACCTAACGCGGCTTTGCGCTGGGAACCGAAGCCGGACCAGATCGCTCCAGACAGCCGGAAAAAGTCAAAGGCGGGCAAACCTTCCCGCCCCGGCGCTGCAGCCCAAAAAAGTCAAGAAGAACAAGGCCGCGGGGTTCTTTGGACGGTTGAGGAGGCCTTTGTTCGGTCAATTCCCGTGAAGATCGGGTTGAATGACGGCTCAATGACCGAAGTGGTGAGTGATCAACTTAAAGAAGGAATCATGGTGGTTATAGGCGAACGACCAAGAGAATCCGCCGACGACTCATCTTCGGCCAGTCCGTTTATGCCGAAATTATTCAAGGGCGCCGGACCGCGTCATTAACCGCCGGCAACCTTATCGACAAAACAATCAATACCTTCATGAATGGGACGGAAACTCATGAATCTCATTGAACTGCGTGATATTCATAAGATCTACCAACTGGGCGAAGTCAGTATGCCGGTGCTGCAAGGCATCTCGTTGGATATTGCGCAGGGAGACTTTGTGGCCTTGATGGGCGCTTCAGGATCAGGCAAGACGACGCTGATGAACATCCTGGGATGTCTTGACCGTCCCACTTCCGGTCATTACTGGTTTGATGGTCGTGACGTAGTGGAACTGACGGCGGACGAACGGGCCATGCTGCGAAATCAAAAGATTGGGTTTGTGTTTCAAAACTTCAATTTGTTGCCCCGGACCAGCGCCTTGGACAATGTCCTGATGCCCCTGACCTATGCCGTGGAGCACACCTCGGACCGGGAAGAACGCGAGCTGGCTGAAGCACTCCTTCAGCGAATAGGCTTAGGGGATCGCCTGGACCATGAGCCCTCGCAGCTTTCCGGCGGTCAACAACAGCGTGTGGCCATCGCCCGGGCGCTGGTTAACCAGCCTTCCTTGCTTTTTGCCGACGAACCTACCGGCAACCTCGATTCCCATACCAGTGAAGAAGTGTTACGTATCTTTCAGCAACTCAATGAGGAAGAAGGAGTGACCGTCATTCTGGTCACCCACGACCCCAACGTGGCTAAACACGCCAAACGAATTATTCGGATTAGTGACGGGGTCATTGAACCTGAGCGAGAAGAAGTTCAGGAGGTGCTGACCGAAACTGAACATCCACCGGTTCATGCGTCCGCAGATGAGCCGAGGCGAAGCCGGGGTGGGTTTGTGATCCGGTTGCGCCGAATGCTGCGCACGGCTTTGAACAGTCTGCGCCGCAATGTTCTACGGGCGGCCCTCACGGCCCTGGGGATAATCATTGGAGTGGCGGCCGTTATCGCCATGATGGAAATCGGTCGCGGATCATCGACCGCCATCCAAAAGTCAATCGCCAGTATGGGCGCCAATAATTTGTTGGTTATGCCTGGTACGGCCTCGACCGGCGGGGTTAGCTTCGGCGCCGGCAGCGTCATGACCCTTATCCCGGCAGACGGTGAGGCCATCCTAAACGAGGCCCCGGCTATCAAAGCCGCCGCCCCCATAGTTCGGGCCCGGACACAGGTGGTCTATGCCGGCCGAAACTGGGTCCCCTCATTTATCTATGGGACAACGGCCGCGTACCTTGATGTTCGGGAATGGCCCGTGGCCGAAGGAGAGACTTTCACGGACCGAGATGTCCGCAATGCCGGCAAAGTCTGCTTGCTGGGCCAGCGGGTGGTGCGGGAACTGTTTCAAGGTGAACCCCCTGTTGGTAAAGAAGTGAGGGTCCAAAACGTCTCCTTCAAGGTCATCGGGGTTCTCAGCAGTAAAGGCGCCAACATGATGGGCATGGATCAAGACGACATCCTTTTGGCGCCGTGGACCACGATCAAGTATCGGGTCACTGGGTCCTCGCTGGGCAATGTTAATCAGAGTGCGGCCAGCTCATCCTCATCTTCATCTGGAACCTCGCAGCAAGTCAACTCCCTCAGTCAGATATATCCAAGTGTTCAAAGTTCCCTTTATCCAGCGCCTTCAGCGGTTCAGTCCGCCGACACTCCTTTGCCGGTTCGGTTTGCCAATGTTGATCAGATATTGACCGCAGCGCGATACACCGAGGAAATCCCAACTGCGATGCGACAAATCAAACAAATTTTACGAGAAAGGCACCGCACCCGGGCGGAAGAACCGGATGACTTCAGTATCAGGGACATGACGGAAATGGCCACGACCTTATCTTCCACCGCTGGCATGATGACCAAACTATTGCTGGCCGTGGCGCTGATTTCCTTGATCGTCGGCGGGGTGGGGATTATGAACATCATGCTCGTGTCAGTGACCGAGAGGACCCGTGAGATCGGACTGCGGATGGCCGTGGGGGCCCGGGGTGGAAATATCCTGCAGCAGTTCTTGGTTGAATCGGTGCTCCTGTGCTTCTGTGGCGGGATAGCCGGGATTTTGCTGGGCCGGGGTGTTTCGCTCCTCGTGGCGGCGTTGTTGCGCTGGCCGACGGAGCTGTCCTTAGACGCCATCTTAGCCGCTTTTGCCGTTTCAGTCACCGTTGGTATCGTCTTCGGTTACTACCCGGCGTGGAAAGCCTCGCGGTTGGACCCGATCATCGCCCTACGATACGAATAACCAAAACTTAAGTTGCCAGTTGCCAGTCAATGTCGTTGACTTAAGCCGGAGGAAAACACACTGTA
>JADFYC010000326.1 GCA_015233295.1 Deltaproteobacteria bacterium
CATAGGGTATCTTTTTCTGTGGCAGAACGGGAGGTGTGCGGCCTGGGTCACTCTTTTATCGGAGGAATTTTGGCCCGCCGGTGGTACTTTCCTGAGTATCTGGTGAGTTGCATTGAATACCACCATCGCCCCGACCTGGCCGGCAGCCACACGCCCATGGCAGCCACCGTGGCCCTGGCGGACGCAGTAGCCTATAAACTGTCCATTGGAGCTGCCGGGGCGCCCGTGACTGATATCCCTGATGCCGTCTTGCTCAATCAGGTCGGCCTCAAAAAAACGGCGATGAAAGAAATAATGCACCAGATGGAAAAACAGAAGGCCAGGGTCGAAGAATCCATGGCCGAAGTATGCCTTCACGCCGCCTGAAAGTGATGGCTTGAAGAAGTCACCATTGGCTGAGGTCATTATTCCCATTCAATGGTGCTGGGCGGCTTGGAAGAGATATCGTACACCACCCGGTTGACCCCTTTGACCTCGTTGATAATCCGGCTGGAAATGGTCCCCAGCAGATCGTACGGCAGCCTGCTCCAGTCAGCCGTCATGGCATCTATGCTATCCACACACCTGAAGGCGATAACCCGGTCGTATGTCCGGTCGTCTCCCATGACACCCACCGTCCGCACCGGCAACAAGACGGCAAAGGATTGCCAGACTTGAGTGTACAACCCGGCGTCTTTCATCTCTTCTAAGATTATTTCATCAGCGTCCCGCAGGATGGCCAGATCAGCCTCGTTCACCGCCCCCAAAATTCGGATGGCCAGGCCGGGTCCTGGAAAGGGTTGCCGCTGGATCAGGTCTTCCGGGATACCCAACTCTCGTCCTACCTCCCGGACTTCGTCTTTGAACAGTTCCCGCAGCGGTTCGACCAACTTAAGATTCATCTTTTCCGGCAGGCCGCCCACGTTGTGGTGAGATTTGATGGTCGATGAAGGTCCGCCACGGAATGAGATGCTCTCGATGACATCGGGATAGAGCGTTCCCTGGGCCAGGTAGTCTACGTCCCCGATGGTGATGGCCGCTTCCTCAAACACGGTAATAAATTCCTGGCCGATTATTTTTCGCTTGGCCTCAGGATCAGTCACGCCTTCCAGCTTTTCTAAGAAACGGGCCGCGGCATCAACGGGGATCAAATTAAGCTGCATGGATTCGGTGAACATCTTGACCACCCGGGCAGCTTCTTTTTTTCTCAGTACGCCATTGTCCACAAAAACGCAAAATAGATTTTCGCCGATAGCCTGGTTGAGCAGGGCGGCGGTGACCGTGGAGTCGACCCCTCCGGATAAGGCGCAGATGACTTTCTTGTCTTTAAGCCGTTCGGCCATTTCCGACACCGTCTCAGCCACAAAGGATTTCATGGTCCAGAGTCCTTTGAGCCCACAGATGTGGAAGATGAAATTCCTTATGATTTCCTTACCCGCGGGCGTATGGACTACTTCGGGATGAAATTGAACACCATAAAGCCGGCGCTCAGTGTGTTGCATGGCCGCGAATGGCGCGCTGGAGCTTTTGGCCATCAGGGTGAATCCCGGAGGTAATTCTACAACCTTGTCTCCGTGACTCATCCAGACCGGAATAGTCGGCAGGGACTGGCCCGTGGCCTCATCCGGGACAAGCGTCGCTCCCGGTGTGGCTTCCAGGCCGCGGAAAAGGCCGGCATTGTCGGTTATGGTCATTCTGGTTCGGCCATACTCCCGATTGGACGAGGCATCCACCTTCCCGTTCAGTAGTTTTCCCATCACCTGCATGCCGTAGCAGATGCCCAGGACGGGACAACCAAGATCAAAGACTGCGGGATCTGGAGTAGGGGCTCCGGTTTCATATACCCCGGCGGGACCGCCGGACAAGATAACGCCGTTGGGCGCAAAGTCGCGAATTTTGTCAATGGGATAGTTGTATGGATGGATCTCCGAGTAAACTCGTTCTTCCCTGACCCGACGAGCGATTAACTGGGTATATTGGGAACCGAAATCTAGAATCAGTACTTTTTCTTTGTGTGCTGTCATTTTCTCACCAAATCAAAGAGTTATTATAGAGTGATGTATTCCTAAAGGTCGGTTCGATTAATAAAGTAGCCGAATTTTTGTAATCTCTTTTCTACCCTGGGAAGGTCATCTGAGCTGATGATAACATGGTTATTTTCCGCGGTTAAAACATATTTTTTCAATATTTGGTCAGTAGCCATGAGGACGGGCAACTCTTCATCGGCCTTTATCCGAAAAACCAGCATGGAATTCTTCACTTCCAACGCATCAGACTTGTTTATCAGGCTATCCAGGAACTGCTGCCAGATCAGCGGAGGGCGGGCCGCAAACCGACGCTGGAAATTCGTCACGAGGTGGATCACATCTTCAACCGAAGAACAACTGCTCAAAAACGAGTTGTGATCAACTTCGTAATCATACTCAGCCACCCGGCGTCCTATCCTGGTCAGCATTTCCTCCAAAGTCTGATCTTTACCCGCCCAGGTGATCACCAGTCTGTCTTCAGCCAGGACGGCGGGAATGTCTTCAATTCTTTGGATGACTTGATATTGTTCCGACACCCCGAACACGTATCCGCCCAGATCGGTCAATCGCAGGTATTTCAGGCCGTCAAACACCGAGAGGTGACTATTGTTTCTTTGTTGAACGGACCTGTTTTCAGGAAGATCATAGGCCAGATCCAGCAAACCGAGGCTGGCCAGCAAGAACCCGACTCCTTTTAAAAACGGAGTCAGCACCAGCTCAGGGTAGTTAGTCTCCGAGACCAGGCATTTTTCATAGACCAGTTGACCGGGCTGATCCTCTATCCCTTTGGTGATGTAAGCTTTGCCGTCCGGCGGTATGAAATCTATGAAAATGCCCCCATCTCGGGCATAACTAATTAAATCCTCAATGGCCACCCATTGTCCCAGGGGCAGATCGCGGATAATCTGAAGTAGGGCAGGCGTGACCTTTCTTTCAGGTAGGTGATCGTGTGATTTTTGACTCAACCCGTGTAAATGGGACAGCAGTTGCCGGACGACAAAGCCTCCCGTCTCCCAACCGGTGATGAATGCGGCCACCAGCCGTTTAAGCTGGAGGACAGGGTCGTCAAAATCTTCCAATGGGATAGATCGAAGGAACGAGACGATCATCCTGGTCCGTAAACTCTCTAGTGGTTTCTCATCATAGAATTCTTTAACGGCGCAGTTGAGGGTCATCTGACGGATGGAAGAATCCAGGGGCAGGGCGGTGGATTTGGATTGTCTTACCTTTCCCTGTCTGAAATAATTGCACAAGACTTTCAGTTGGGTGATAATCCGGCCACTATCCGCAAAAACAAGACTGGCGTCGTCGATTCTATTGACCGTATTGAACTTATGTGTTTTTTCTACTGAGGGTGCGACGGGAGCGATTCTCTTCTTAGATTGGGCAATGATTTTGGCCGCCAGTCGGCGAATATCCAGTTGGGCGTCTTTAATCATGTTTTTTTGGATTGCCCTGGCCCAAGGCGATTCGTTAGAAGCAATGGAGGATAACACCCGCCTGCGGATTTCAGGTCTGGCGTCATGGCCGGCTCTCTCCAGCAGGTCCCGGACAAACATATTTTCCGGAGCGACTCGTCCGGCGGCCATGAGGATATTAGCGTAGAATTGCCACGGCTCAGTCTCACACCCTTGAAGGAGGAACATCAATATTGGTTCCCCGAAATTTATGCAGGCCTGGTAGGCGGCCTGCCGAACTGCCTCATCTAAGGGGTGTGATTCAGCGTATCCCAAATTCTTGACCATATCTGTCATCAAAGGTTTGAGCTGAACCGCGGGGTGTTTGGACAGACGTCCGGTTACCTCGTTAAATCGCCATAGGACTAGTAAACGCCGGGGCAAAAGTCCCGTGGGAGACAGCGCTTCTTTGAACTGAGCTAGGGTCCAGGATCTGAGGTCCTGGTTTCCGAGCACGGCCTGGAGGGCTGATTCGGTGCATGGGACACATGCCGCCCCAGCCGGTGTCCGCCAGACTGGACCGGGTGTTTCTCCGGCACAAATAGAACATCGATCAGGCCCATCGATCCACGTAACTTTCCACTCGGGCTTGTTTAAATAGTTGCACAATATGGTCCAGGGCTGTTGTTGGGATGGAAGGAGCATGGATCAGGTTCCTATTTGTCATTTCGAGCGAAGCGAGAAATCTTAAGATTCCTCACATTCGTTCGGAATGACAAAGTGGGAATCATTAGCTTTTGGTTGCGGCTCAAGGCTGCGCCAAGTAATGCTTTTCTATATCTTGAAATCGGCGTTAGAGTACCAAAGGGTGAGCTATTCCACCCGGTAGTTGGGCGCTTCCTTAGTAATAATGACGTCGTGGACGTGGCTTTCCCGGAGTCCGGCGGCCGTAATCCGGATAAATTTGGCTCTGGCCTGGAGTTCGCTCAGATTGGAGCAACCAAGGTAACCC
>JADFYC010000327.1 GCA_015233295.1 Deltaproteobacteria bacterium
CCATAAATCTCTGAAAGAATCTTTGATTCATCCGGCGAGAACAACCCCGCTATCTCCAAAGCATGGTGGGCGGCGGAAGATCCGATGGAACCTGACAGGAATTTCTCTACTTGACTAGACAACCCGGCCAGTTCCATAATGGATATCCACTTTTTGCCTTCCAGATTGGCCGCGCGGACGGCCTTCCGGGTCATCTCAGCAGCCACTTCCCGCTCGAAAAATTTGGCAAATATGCCCTTAATAATGATCTTCTTCGTCTTGAGGTCGGTATGCCCCTCTCGTCTCGCCGCCCGGCTGATAAACCTCCTCCCGCTCATCACTCCCACAAATTGCTCGGCCAGGGAGGCATCCTCTTTGCTAGGTTCGAAAAGGATTGACCCCAAAACAAATAGCCCCACATTGGCCGTCAGAGACCAAAACACGGTATGAGTTACCGGGTCAAAACGGCTCACCCCTAACAATCGCTCCGGATTGAGCCACTCCAATCCCCACGGACCACTCTGCAACAATCTTGACGACATCCACCCAGACTTAACCAACGAAGGCAGCAACAGCGTATACGCCCAGACGGCAAAGCCTGAAGTCAGCCCCAGCAAGGCCCCGGCCCTGTTGGCCCCGGCCCAATAAATACCACCCACGATGGGCGGAGCAAACTGGAGTGCCGCAGCAAAGGAGATCACGCCCATATTGACCAGCATGTACGACTCACCAACCTTCGACTGGAATAAGTAACCCAGAAAAATAAATCCCGCTACGACAGTCCAGCGGCAGCCCAGCAGGTGGCGGCGCAGGAAACCAAAGCCCCTGATCCAACCAAAAAGAGGCAACAGCAGGTGGTTGGAGGTCATGGTGGAAATGGTCATGGCCGAAATCATGATCATGCCGCTGGCCGCCGAAAATCCTCCCAGGAAGACCAGTAGGGGCAGAAATGGCTCGCCTTTGCTTATGGGTAGGGTCAGGACGTAATAATCCGCCTCTGAGATGGGTCGGCCACTGATTAAACCGGCTAAGGCGATTGGCCAGGCGAACAGGGTGATGAGCAGTAAGTAGAAGGGGAAAAGCCACATGGCCGTGCGAATATGTTGCTCATTCACGTTCTCGACCACACTAATATGGAACTGGCGAGGCAAAAACATCACCGCCGACATAGACAAAATGAGCCAGGAACACCAGGTCGCAAAACTGGAATTTCGGCTGACGATATCGGTAAGTCCTCTTTGGGCCGCCTGGGCGAAAATGTCGTCGAGGCCGCCGTATACGAAGTACACGACGAATACTCCGGCCGCCATGAATAGAGTGATTTTAACCAGGGAGGCCACGGCCACGGCCATAACCATGCCCTGATGGCGTTCGGTCGGGTCCAGACGCCTGACCCCGAAAACGATGGTGAACAAAATCATGGAACAAACAATAACCGGCTCCACATAGGAGCTGGTCAAGGAGGCATCGTGAACAGAAGGATTGGTCAGAATCTCGAAGGAGGTAATCACTGCTTTGAGTTGTAGGGCTACGTAGGGTGTGGAGCCGACCAGGGCGATGACCGTGGCCACCGCCGCCAGGGTCCGAGATTTTCCATAGCGGGAGGCAATGAAGTCGGCGATGGAAGTGATCCGATGGATTCTTTTGAGCCGGACCAATTTGCGCAACAGGGCCCACCAGGTGATTGCCACCATGGTCGGGCCTAAGTAAATGGACATAAACAACATCCCTGAAGTGGCCGCCAAACCCACAGACCCGTAATAGGTCCAGGTCGTGCAGTACAATGCCAGGGAAAGGGTGTATATAAGAGGGTTATCAACCAGACTCCGGCCCCTGCTCAGACTCCGCTCCGCCCAGCGCGCCACTCCGAATAGCAGGCTCATATACAGGCAGACTACGGTGATGACCGTTAAGGGGCTACTCATGAATCACCCCTCCTGGCCGGGTCACTCTCATCCCCGTCGCTTCCAGGGAAACGGCTCAATAGGATCAAGACCAAAATGATCAGTACCCAGGCAGCCAGAAGAAAGAAAAAGACGGCCTCAAACCGGGCGGTTTCCGGGGCCAAAAAAGGCCAGCTAAATAAGACCAGACTTAGGCAAAAAGCCAGCAATTGAAAGGCCGGTGAACCAAATATCTTGGTTGGTTTCTTCATGGCGAGAATAACATCGCGGCCATGCCCGGACGAAGATGTTTCATCACTTCACCTGTAAAGGCACAAACCGGCGCCGGCGGATGTCCACCAGTCCCTGGTCGGTCAGACGAATAAATGGAAGTCCGGTAAAACAATAAGTCTGTAGAGTTAGAAACGGCCGGGGGATGGTTGAGCCTAGATCATGCCAGGCCTTTTCCACTTTCCGGTATTGGCCGACAATTTCGGGCATGGTCAGTTCAGAAATGAGCCCGAATATGGGTAAGGGCAATTCCGCCATTACGGCTCCGTCCTTGACCACCAGAACACCGCCATCTAACTCGATCAGCCGGTTTACCGCCAGAGCCAGGTCGGATTCCGATACGCCCACCGCCAGGATATTGTTGGTGTCCCAGGTGAGACTAATGGCTGCAGCGCCGGCTTTAAGACCCAAACCCGCGGCAAATCCCAGGGATGGTCGAGCATCCTCCAGGCGGCGGTTAAACACGGCCATTCTGATTACATCCTGGGCCGGGTCGGGTTCGATCACACCCCGACTGGTCTTAAGTGTGGCCGTGACTTCTTTGGTGATGGTCTCGCCCGCGTAACCCACGGCCCGGACGGTTACCTCCGTTTCATCCGAAGGGAGTTGAAAGACCTCAGGAGTTACCGGCTTGAGCTTGACTGTTCGCCTGGCCTCTGCAGGATACTGGTATCTGGGACAAGGAATGATCATCTTGCCGTTCTCAGCCACCACTTTTCCGTCCAAGACAACTTGCTGACAGCGCATCGTGTCGAAGGATTCCACCACGATTATATCGGCCAGTTTACCCGGTCCGACACCGCCTAAATCGCGCAGTCCATAATACCGGGCCGGATTAATAGAAGCCATCTGAACGGCCTGGATGGGGTCGAAACCGTGTCCAATGGCCCGTCTGACCAGTTCATTCATGCTTCCGGCCGAGAGTAAGTCTTCGGGGTCGGCCAGGTCCGTGACCAACATGACATTGGTCAAGTCCACTTTCGTTTGGGCCAATCCGGCCACGCCGGGCAATTCCCGCCGCACAAACCCCTCTCTGATCATCACCGCCAACCCGGCCCGTAACCGCTCCAGAACCTCGTCTAAATTAGTGGCTTCATGACAGGAGGTGGTGCCCGCGGCGCAATAGGCCATGAATTTATTGCCGCGCGCTCCGGCCGCATGCCCTTCCCTGGTTTTTCCCCGATCAAAGGCCGCGGCATAACGGATCAGCGCCCTCTCATCTAGATCAACTACCCGGGGCCAGTAAGATTCTCCAACTCCCAACACATTGTCTTTACTTATTATATTTTCAAACTGGTCGAAATCCAAACCAGCGCTGGTTTCATATTCCGGGAAAGGAGGAATGAGCGGCGGGGCCAGCGTGAATATCCGCATAGGCTGCGCAGCCGCCTCTTCCAAAAAGCAGGTCACACCATGATAGCCTACCGCATTGGCGATTGTGGCCATTTCCGTCACCGCCACGGTATTGCCGGAGGCCAGTGCATATGGAACATACTGGTCAAGTCGAAAAATGCTATCGAGATGGGTGTGGGCATCGATCAGGCCGGGCATAATCAGCGCCCCTTTGGCCTCGATCACCTTCGTTTCCGGCCCCGGCTTGATCCCGCCAGCCGGTCCCACATACGCAATCCGCCGGCCCGCCACCCCAACCCAGATGTCCCGGTTGATTTCAGCGGAGAATACATTGACCAAGTCACCCCCGGAAATCAACAAATCCGGGGCCGTCTCTCCCCTGGCTACCTTGATTGTCTTGGTAATTTCATTTGTTTTCATAGAGAACATCCATATCACAAACCTAAGGTCAAGTCAACAAGATGAAATTATATCGGCAGGACAACTGAAGGGAATAATGGGAAATGCGGAGTTCTCGTTTCTGCCGGCCAGTTGAGCCACCGGAAAAGAAAAACCCCGCACAAAGACGGGGTTTAGTTCGGTTGGGGTGGTTACCACCCCAACCGAAGATACTGCTATTTCTATTTGCAACTAGGGTAAGCGTTGATTCAGATTCGTTAAATCCGGTTCGCCACCAAGTTTTGGATGACGGCGGAGTCTTCCAACGTGCTCACATCACCCAGGTCTTCAGGTTTGTTTTCGGCGATCTTCCTCAAGATCCGGCGCATAATCTTACCACTGCGGGTCTTGGGCAGAGCCGGAGCAAACTGGAGTTTATCGGGTGTCGCGATAGCCCCGATTTCCTTCCGGACGTGGGAAATAAGTTCTTTCTTTAAGGCG
>JADFYC010000328.1 GCA_015233295.1 Deltaproteobacteria bacterium
TCAAGGAGGATGAGATTGAAGGTCGAGCCGGAACTCTTGGCAAGCTGCGCCAGTGCGTTGGGCTGAGAGGGGGCGGAGGGATCGGCCGCGACTTTCCCTTCACCCGCAATCGTGGTGAACCCCGAAGGAAGTTTGCCCGCTGTCTCGGAATCAAAATTCCATGACAGAGGCCCGCCTTGGGCCAAAACCGACGTTGCAAAAAGCAGTAAACCGAAAATACCGATAAGCCTTTTGACCATGGTTGTACTCCTTTCCGGATCACACGGTGCCTTGTGGGGTGTGATCAGATGGTAATCTATTTCATGCTCATTCCTCTATCGGTCCGTCGAGTTCCTTCCATGCCTTGATTCCGCCCTGGAGAAACTTGACATCAGGATGGGTTTGCTGAATACGATCAGCAATTGATTGACTCACGGAACCGCCTTTGGCACAGTACACGATAACCGGCTTGTCATGGGGAATTTCATTGATCCATTCGTTGACCTTTTCCGGATCACACCAGGCAGCGCGTTCGATTTTCTTGGGAGCGTCCTCGAAATCGGCTTTTCTCCGTACATCGAAGACAGCCGGCTGCCGGTCACTGCTCATAAGTGCTTTTAATTCCTGTGTGGTTATGACATCCGCCATATTGCAGTCTCCTCTTTTTGTAATATTTCTGTTCTCAGGCCTCCTGCCCGGAGCGAGTCTGGAGGATAGTGATCAGCTACTTCAAACTAATCAAGATACCCCATAACCAAGCAGGTGCCAGGTCATTCCTGCCAATGCTCCCACCGGTACGAGGTAGTGCATCTGGATTCGGAATTTCAGCGCAAGGCCAAATGACGCAAGGGCCAAAGCCGCGGCAAAGTAATCAAACACGCCTGGAGACGGAAACAGAACCTTTTGTCCAAAGAAAACTCCCAAGTTTACGATGACTCCAACCACTGCTGACGCAACACCCACTAGGGCAGCTTGTAAGAGACGATTCGCTGACAGCAGTTCGATATATGGAGCTCCGAGAAAGATGAAGAAAAAACAAGGGAGAAAGGTCATATAGGTTGTTATAACCGCGCCAAGTACCGCATTGAAAAGCGGGTTAAACTCACCGTGCAGGTTCCAGGCCGCAATAAACCCGATGTACTGGGTAACCATTATGAGCGGTCCCGGCGTTGACTCGGCCAGTCCAAGACCCTGAACCATCTGATGAGCATTCAGCCATCCATAATGGTTTACAGCCATATCCGCGATATAGGATAACACAGCATAGGCTCCTCCGAAAGTGACGAAAGCCGCTTTGGAGAAAAGTATCGACTCCTGTACCAGTACGTCCAACGGTCCTCTCCAGAGCCACAATCCGCCGACAGGGATTCCCCACAAAACAAGAAACAGGGTGAGCAGCTTGAGATTACGAACCATCGAGGGCCGGCTGTTTGGTGAACCATCCTCAATCTCGTTGCATGTTGAGGATCCGTCGTGGCCGACCTCGCAGGATTGAAAGATATGAGGCCAAAATCGCTGCAATAAGGTCCCACCCAATGCAGCAGTACCTATGACGTACGGGAAGGAGATGTTAAAAAAATAGAGGGCCACAAAGGCTGCCCAAGCGAAAAGGCCAAGCCCCCAGTGGCGGAGAGTTTTTTTTCCTATGCGCAAAACCGCTGAAGCAACGATGGCAATGACGACTGGCTGTACCCCATAGAGAAGCCCGCGTATGGCCGGGACATCTGAAGAAACCACGACCATCCAGCTCAAAGCGAGCAACACAAAGATCGAGGGTATTACAAAAAAACTGCCTGCAACAACACCCCCAAGGATTCCATGGAGACGCCAGCCGATATAAACAGCCAGTTGCTGGGCTTCCGGACCAGGGAGAATCATGCAGAAGTTGAGTGCTCTTAGGAACTGGCTCTGGGGCACCCAGCGCTTGCTATCCACCAGTTCATGCTGCATGATGGCAATCTGACCGGCCGGCCCCCCAAAATTTATAAACCCCAGCTTAACCCAAAACTTCAAGGCTTCGATGAACGACACACCGGCCCGGACAGGATGTGACCCTGGATTCATAAATCCCCTCATCTGATTTTCATTTTAGGGTAACGGACAAAACAGCGTTGTTTGACTCCGTTTGATCGTCGGTAGGCGCCGGCAAGTTAGACTCGCGAATAGGTAATACTATCCTTTTCAAATTCTTGTATGACCTGATCGTTTAAAGATGGAGGAATTTTGGGTATAATTTGAACAAATGTCTCTGTGGTTACCCGGTAGTCCTGTTTACTGGCCAGCTCTTGCTCAAAGGCAAACTGGGCCACCTGCTGAAAGAGATACTGGATATCTGCAGGAGTAAACCCTGATGTCATTTCAGCAAGTTGCACCAAGTCAATTTGCCCGGTATTGAGCTTGGAAAGGTAATGATTGAGGATGGTCGTCCTCCCCTCTTGGTCCAAGCCTCCAACTGGAATGATGCAGTCAAACCTTCCCGGACGCAGCATCGCGGCATCCAAATGCCGGATGTAATTGGTGGCGCAGACAAGCAGTATTTTCTTTCCCTGATTCTTGAGTAAAGGGATCTGCTTCAGAAACTCGTTGGTAATGGACTTATCGATTCGGTCTCCCGTGTCACGGCTGGATGCAATTTCATCGAACTCATCGATAAACAGGACCACCCCGTTAAGACTCCGGGCCATTTCCATAACTTTTCGAAGATTAGAGCCGACCTTTTCCACACCATCCGCCATAAGTATGCTGGGTACGATCTCTATGTACCACCAGGCCAGAACACCGGCTATAGCCTTGGCAAAATGAGTCTTGCCGGTACCTGGAGGTCCAAAGAAGGTGATCGCCTTAGGCGGGACGACCCCATGCTTTAAAGAAAGGCTCTCTTCAGTCAGCGGGAGAATGATCCGGCGTTGGACCAACTGTTTGGGGGGTTGGGAGTCGGATATGGTATCCCACATTTCTCTACTGATGGCCTGTGCCCCCATCTTATTCAATATATCTGTCCGTTGATAGGTTATATATTCATCAGGGGCATGCTCCATGTTCTCCAAAAAATCGATACAGGCAGTCCGAAGGCCCACATCACGACCGACTTTTTCCGAGAGAAGCCACTTGTGTTTAATTATCTTAGACCATAGGTCAGCGGCGATCTCGGGTTCAAAATCCGCCCCGCTGAGTTCAAATATTTTAATTTTACACTCTTCCGGTGATAAGATTTCCGGTGTGTTATCGTTCATGAGATACCTCCTCTGAAATATCTTTGCCGCTTATGAAAATGAAATACGTGGGCGCCGGCTCGGTTCAATAAAAAACAAATTGCATTATACTACTCCAACTTTGGTTTTTCCAGGCATAGTTTTGTGCCAATACCATTAAATTAAGTCAACGACGTCAAGATCTCCCGCTTCGCCCAAAACGAGCTATCGCAGAACCATCTTTCGGGCAAATCTTGACATGAATTTGTCATAATTTACCCCTTGTTGGTTAGCGGCAAAAATAGTGCCTGGAAAAAGTGAAGTTGGAGTAGTAAAGAATAATGTGGATTAATGAGGTAAAAGAGGGAGTCGACACCCGGCTGATCGATCGGGGAGAAAGGCTGAGCCGCGGCCGGCCGGGATAAAGGATATCAGGCCGCATACCACAGCACCGCAAAGAAGTGGCAAGTGGTACCCAGAACTACAAAAATATGCCAAACGAAATGGCTGTAGCGGACCCGCTCAGCCGCATAGAAAACCACGCCGCCCGTGTAGGCTATTCCCCCGGCCAGGAGCCAGAGAATCCCAGGCAAAGGCACCTTCAACCAGATTGGCCGGATGGCCGCGACGATCAGCCACCCCATCGCCAGATATAGGCCGGTCGATAGGCGGGGGTGTTTCATCATCACACCTGCGACCTTCAATACCAGGCCCAGGATCGCCATGCTCCAGACGAGGCCGAAGAGCGTCCAGCCCCAGGCACCACGGAGTATGCCGAGCGTAAAAGGAGTATACGTTCCGGCGATGAGGAGGAAAATCGCTCCGTGGTCGAGCACCCGAAGTACTCGTTTTGCCTTGTTCTCTGGAAAAACATGATAAAGTGTGGATGACAGGTACATAAAGATCGCGGCACCGGCAAAAATCCCGGCACCGACGGTGCTCCATGCGTCACCAGACCGAGAGGCCGAACTTAAAAGAAACGGTGCTGCCACCAGACACCCGACCAGGGCCAGGCCGTGGCAAACGCCGTTGGCGATTTCCTCCTCAAATGACTGCGGGCGCTTATGCGCTGGGAGCATCTCATTTACCCCATATCCCTTTAGAAGACTGAAGAATAAAAACTCCTCAGGAAGACGGATCAAGCAGGCGGTAAATCGAACTGAGCTAAACCTATCTCAATACGACTGGCACACTGGATTTGTGAGGT
>JADFYC010000329.1 GCA_015233295.1 Deltaproteobacteria bacterium
ACTGGAACGTCTCTGCCCGGAGCGTGCAGGATGCGGCAAAGCAGAACAGAGCCTCAAAACAGCCTTCTTGAGCGCCTGACAGTCAGTTTGACCAGGCGTTTTCGACGTACATGACCTTGGAGGTCGGACACCAAAAGATGGCTGTCAATGGGCCGACCAGATACTTTAAACGACGCCACCAAAGTCGATTTCATAGACATGCCGGAATCCAGATTAATAACTATAAACATAACAAAAAGTCTTAACAGCAGAGATAAATAGCATCATAACTACAATCCATATAAGGGAAAGAAAGATGCAACAAGTGTTATGCGCTCAGATGACTTGCTCCACCTGCCTGGCTTTCGAGCCTAAGACCGCTGGAGATGGCCTTTGCCTTTTATTTGGCCGGCCCCCATCCCGGAAGCGTGACCCACGATGGCCCAGGACCTATCCCGAGGTTGTCGCCTGTGAGTCATTCAAACCTGGTGACGGCCCCAGACCGAAGCCTGTGACCCTGGCCGACTACCCGAAGTCGAGCATCATTACCTGCCAGCCGGGATCAGAGCCGACTAAAAACATAACGGTCAGCCGAGGGTTTCTATTAATGTCGATCCGGAGCGCCTTGAACGGCCCATTGGACAAAGAACAATTTCTATCCGTGGCCAAGGTCGCTTATCGGCTGGGGATATCCAATGATCAGGTCAGGGACTATATCAATAGCGGCCAACTTCCGGCGAAGAAGAAACGAGAAGGCTGGATGATCAAGGAATACGATTTCAAAACCTTCAGTGAGACGTGGAGGCCCGGCCGACCAGGCAAGCAGCCCGAGACTGTTGAAATATGATAATCATCGCGAAATAAGACGCCGTGGCCACCGAGGATGTTTGCTCGACAAAGTTATAAAGCAAAAGTCACAGCAACCACCGGATGGGGTCGATACCGTCTACCCTATAGATCCATCCAAATCTGGACCGATGTCAGCCCGAGGGTGTCCATTCGCCGGACGCCCCCCCAATTCCCCTCGGTCAGGGGTGTGAATCTGATTCGTACCCTTTGCCGTGGTCAGAGATGCGCTATCCGGCAGATACCCCACCGTTCAGTGATGCCGTCGGCTGAATCAACACCCATCCGATTTATTCAGATCGTCACCAGGCCGTGTGAATAGCCTGTAATTTAACGTTCTACTGGCAAAGAGGCTCAAGTCAGGCCGATCTATGCCACCGGGGAGTATTACCCTGGAGGCGGCAGAAAACAGCCCTGAGAACGGCCCAGAGGTGTTCAGACGAATTTCGGCAGAAGATACCCAGAATATCAGAAGAAGGTCATTTCTTTCCACCTCAGATACCTCGGATAGGGTATCGATACCCTATAGGATAGGGTATACCTGCAGCCTGGTATTTCAATGTGTTGGGTTCAATCCTGCTTTTAAAACGATCCTGACGACACCAGCATAACTTAGGTCAGGCCCAGGCCGAAAAATGTTGACATCCTCACCCCTCCTGTGTAAAAATACTCCTGCGTAGAAGTCAACCCACTAACGGACAGCCACCCGTGAGATTGGCTATTTTCATTTCCAGAAAAATTTGACCGGCGTTTTGAGGAGGCGTGCCATTACGGTAACGTATTGGCAAGGTGCTTTAGTGGGTACCTTACGCAACGGCTCTTTGATTCGCCGGTCTCGTTTTGTGGAGGAGAAAAAATCATGAGCAGAAGAAACAAAAAGAGGCAACTTGGAATTATCGAGGCTGGACTGACTTCTTACCAGAAAGAAACGATCCAGAGCATGATCACCCGAAAGGTCTATGCCACAGCGACTACCGCCTTGGCGATCAAGCGAGGGTTCGCCCACTTAGCCGGAAGGATCAACCAGGAATTTAAGGTGAGGACTTATGAAATGGTGCCGGCGGAGCAGTTTAATAAACTGGTGGTATTCATTCACAAGCTTGCCGTATCACACAATTTTAAGCTTGAAACGCCATTCCATCAATCGGCTGACGTTGACTCGGATATGATTGGTGACGTTCTTTCGGAGGCAACCCGGCTGGTCACCAATAACCCGAGGGAGTTGACAATTGCCCATTTTCAGATGATTGCGGAAATGGGTCAGTTCTGTGGTGGGTTATTCGGCCGCACCCTTGACAAGATCGAACAGGCGACAACGGGTGTCAGCAATTCGCCCCGGCAGTCAGTGAAGGATACCAGCCTACCGGATCAGCCCGAGCCGTTAACGAGGACGGCTCAAGTCAAATTGCAGCTTCAGAGGGAAGCGCAGGCCCAGCAAGAGTTACAATCCTGAAGGGCCGAGTGAGGCTGATTAAGTCTTGACCGGCGATCTGGTGGAAGTTTCCAGCAATGGGCGGAAGCGGACACCAAATGCTTTTCCTTGAATGCGGGAAGATAATCAATTAAGATGCAATCATTCACCTTGCGGGATAGGCAACCGGAGCCGAAAAGTGGTGACCCCGACCATCTGCCCGCAAGAATACTATCACGGGGATGAAAGTGGGGGACTTACATGGCGGTGAAGGTCAGAGAGAAGCCCAAAGGGTCTGGTGTCTGGTGGGTGTTTATTGATCACCAGGGGAAAAGGAAAGCCAAAAAGATTGGCAAGGACAAGAAGCTGGCTCAGGATGTAGCCAAGAAGATTGAAGCTAAGTTCGTGCTTGGGGATACCGGGCTTGTAGAAAATGACGATGCAAAAATCCCGACTTTTGAGGAGTACGCAGCTATCTGGATCAGCGTTACCGTACCGGCCACCTGTAAGTGGTCAACAGAATGTGATTACAAAATCGTTCTTAATAAGCATGTACTCCCGGTGTTTGGCCATAAGCCGGTTAATGAAATTAACAGGATGATGGTGAAGAATTTTCTCATGGGAAAAGTAAAGGCTGGATTTGCCGCAAGCACAATAGGCCATATGAAAAACGTCGTCTCAGGCGTACTCCATTTGGCTGAAGATGATGAAGTTATCACATCAAACCCGGCGCAGCGGCTTGGTAAGATTATCAAAGAGAAGAACAAACATGAGATGCTTGACCCCCTGACGAGGGAAGAACTCACACTTTTGCTGAGTACCGTTCAGGAACATTTCCCTGAACACTTTCCGATGGTGCTGCTTTTGGCCAGAACTGGTGCCCGGTTAGGTGAAGCTCGAACGCTGAAATGGGGAGACATAGATTTTCACAGCCGGTTCATAACCATCCAACGATGTATTTCAAGGGGAAAGATAGACACCCCGAAGAGCGGGAAGCCCCGGAAAGTGGACATGTCACATCAACTGGCCGAGGTTTTGAGCGCCCTGAAGGTCCAACGAAAAAAAATGACTTTGAGAATGGGTTGGAAGGAAATGCCGGAATGGGTATTCACGAACGAAACTGGAGGAATTGTCGATAAAGATAATTGGCGAAAACGCATTTTCTACCGCGCCCTCGACAAGGCTGGCTTAAGAAGAATCCGGGTTCACGATCTCCGCCACACTTACGCCAGCCTCCTGATTCAGGCTGGTGAATCATTGGTGTATGTAAAAGACCAGTTAGGCCACCACAGCATCAAGATGACCGTTGACGTTTATGGCCATCTTGCCCCTGGAGGCAACAAGGAGGCTGTTGATCGCTTAGACGACCCGATGTTGAACTTAAAGGCTTCCGAACGATCTGGGTCGAGTAATGAGGCAGGAGTGACCGCAACAATCCGCAACCTATCCGCAACCACCAAATAAAAAGGACCTAACCATGATGGTTAAGTCCTTGTATTTTCTGGCGGGGACGGCGAGACTCGAACTCGTGACCTCCGACGTGCAGGAGGTTTGTGGTGAGAGGGATACTACGAGGGGGTTTAGCGATAATCTAACTTGACGATTCGGTGGCTCCTATCGGGGCCAGGAGTAGTAACCTGCCGTTCAGGCTAATATCCGCCGCCGGGTCCTCGGCCGCCGCAGCCGCCCCGTCCAGAACCTGGAGTCCAGTTGGGGTTCTTCTTTCTGGCTTCCACCATGTACTCAACCTTCTTGTCAGCCATCTGGGCTTTCAAATTATTTATCTCTTTTTGGGCGGCTTTGACCTTAGCTTCGTCGATAGGCTGGGCTGACAACAGATAGTTCATTTCGGTATGCTTCCGATATATGTCGGCCCGCAATTTTTCGGTTTCCTTAAGGAACTTTTCACTTAGGGCCGGGTCACCGAAGTTGCACCACCCCCCACCGCCTCCGCCGCCACTCCCAGCGCAACACGCCCGACCGGGTCCAGACCTTGGGCCTGTGGCCGCACCTTGTTCCGCCCAAACTGCGCCTGCGGTGATAATTAAACCCATAACCAAAACCAAAGCCAGTATTGCTTTCCTGTTCATGTAAGTCCTCCGTTTATAGGGTATGTGGC
>JADFYC010000032.1 GCA_015233295.1 Deltaproteobacteria bacterium
GCTGGCCCCCAGGAAGGGACTAGAGCCCCAGCCAAAGAGTCAGACACGGCTCCACCACCCCCAACAGTTGGGAAACAAAGGAAAAAGGGTAAGCAGGCCGCCCTGGAGACGATTCGAGTGAGTGTCAACTTGATTGACCGATTAATGAATTTGGCCGTAGAACTGGTTCTGGGCCGAAATCAACTTCGTCAGCAACTTAGCGACATCGTCTTTAAGAATCCCCAGTTGGGCATGATCATGCAGAATGTCGATATGGTGGCCAGCGAACTCCAGGAAAACATTCTTCAGATCCGGATGCAACCTTTAGGCAGCCTGCTGAACAAATTTCCGCGCCTTATTCGAGATATTTCTCGCCAATTAAGCAAGAACGCCGAACTAGTCATTGAAGGCGATGAAGTAGAGTTGGACAAGTCCATCCTAGAGGGCCTGTCGGATCCCCTAATGCATCTCATCCGCAATTGCCTCGACCATGGTATTGAAGACCCGTCCACCAGACATAGCTTGGATAAACCAGAGGCTGGGAAAATACATATCCGGGCCAGCCATGAGGGTGGCCAGGTCAATATTTCTATTTCAGATGACGGTCGGGGGATCAATGTAGACAAGTTAGTCCATAATGCCCTGACCCATGGCCTGATCACCGCTGATTGGGCCAGAAGAATGAGCGACAAGGATAAGATCGATCTAATCTTTCACCCAGGTTTGAGCACCGCCGAGAAGATTACCGACATTTCCGGACGCGGTGTGGGGATGGATGTGGTTAAGACAAACATCGAGAACTTAGGCGGGCACCTGGAAATCGTTAGTCTTCTGGGTCAGGGAACTACATTCAACATCAGGTTGCCCTTAACCTTAGCCATCATCCCTTGTTTGATCGTCGGGTCCACCGGTTACCGTTTTGCCGTACCGCAAGGAAATGTTCAAGAATTAGTTTGTGTGGCCGGTGGTGAAGTAGCTGAACGGATTGAGCAAATTGGTAACGCCGATGTGTTGCGCCTGCGTGAAAGACTTCTGCCATTAATTCGGCTAACCGACGTGCTGCGCATGCCCCGGACTTTCGTCCATCCCACAACGGGTGAGGTGATGATCGATCGCCGGGACCGAGTGGCCGACCGGAGATCAAAGCATATAACCATAGACGGTGCTAAGGTCTCCGGGGAAAGGCGCCGGAATAGAGACCGGCGGCGGACGGCGGCGGACGACATGCATGTGGTGGTTTTGTGTATTGGGGTTCGCCGATTTGGACTGGTCGTGGATGAGCTTTTCGATAACCAGGAGATCGTGGTCAAGCCGTTATCTGAACACATTAAAAGTTGCAACTGTTTTGCCGGCTCGACGATCATGGCCGATGGACGAGTGGCCATGATCCTTGATGCTGCCGGAATCGCGGAATTTGCCAGGCTTAATTTTCCCCAGATTGACGAAGAAGATCGTCGCCGCGGATACGAGCAAACGCGTTTAAGCCAGGCCAAGAGCCGGGGCGGGCAACTTTTTCTTGTGTTTAACAACGCCTATGATGAATATTTTGCTCTAGCTGTTGAAAACATCGCTCGGCTGGAGAAGATCCACCCGCAAGACATCCACCGGGTTCAAGACCGGTTGTTTATGAATTATCAGGGCGAGGGGTTACCGATCATTTCTCTAGAAAGATTCTTGCCGGTAAGCCCGTTTCCGCAAGATGCCAATGAACTATATGTCATTATCCCCAAAACAGATGGCCCCCTGACCGGTATCCTGGCCACCCGAATTCTGGACACGGTGGAGACTCGCCCCATAATCAATAAAGACTGGTACACCGTGCGAGGTTTGTCAGGTTCGGTCTTCCTCGATGGTCAATTAACCATGTTTCTCGATATCAATGAATTGCTGAAAGTCTTTAGCGAAAATGTGCGGGGCAATAGACTTACGGGAGAAATGGAAAAATGTTCATCAGACAGTTTGTAACCTTCAGGATCGATGGCCGGCTGATGGGGATTGATATTCTTAACGTCAGAGAAATCAATCGAGCTCTCGATATTACTCCCGTGCAACATGCCCCGGCTTATGTCCGTGGTCTGATCAATCTAAGGGGGCAGCCGGTGACCGTTTTTGATATGGGCGTGCGGTTGGGGCTCGAGGCCAGAAAGATTGATGACGAGACCAACAATATAATCCTGGAAAACGATTTGGTAGGGCTGCTGGTCGACTCTATTGGCGAGGTCATCCCGGTGGAGAGTGACGAACTTCAACCTCCACCAGCCAACGTCAATGGGATAACCGGTGAATTCATAGAGGTGGTCGTAAGATTAGAGGAAGAGCTGCTGGTTGTTCTTTCGGCAGACAGGATCTTGAGATATCACCCAGCCGATAGCCTGGGGCGGGCCTGAAAATTCCCAATTGTAACTGCCGCTCCTTGGGCCGAATCGGGTCATATTTGGCGGACTACAGTTGACCTCATTGATCACTCGGGTGGCTGATTGTCTTTTAGGGCTGAAAATGATGAATATCGAATTATCGAAAAATGACAATTATGACTGGGTCAGGGATCATATCAAGGAGAGGAATCGATTATGAGAAAAAATGGTTACCTGGGTCTCTTCCTGGGAGTGGGGTTACTCCTTTTTTGGGGAAAGCCCTCTGGGTGGTCGCAGGCCGAGATGATAAAGACCTATGTGGGATCGGCTGCCTGTAGTAAATGTCATGAGCAAGAATACAAGATTTTTACGGCCTATGCCCGTAAGGCCCATTCCTACAGGGGAATAAAGCTGATGAAAAAGGGGCTGACGGAGGCTCAATTCCAGGCGTGTCTGGGTTGCCACACCACGGGGTATGGAAAGCCAGGAGGTTTTCGATCCGAAGAAGAGACGCCGGAGCTGAAGGATGCGGGGTGTGAGGTCTGCCATGGGCCAGGAAGTCAACACATCGTGACTAAGTCGTCGACAGATATTCATAATAGAATCACGGCCAAGGACTGTGAGGGATGTCACGATAAAGATAGGATAGCAGCCTTTCGATATAAGCCGATGGTCCATGGAGGGGCGCATTAGGCCTGGCCGATGATGTGGCTGAGAGAGGTTAACCAGAAAGCGGAATGAAAATGCAAGGGGGGAGCCGTGTCGGTGTTTTCATACTACAAAGAACATATGTGGATTAAGATAATGACCATGATGTCATTAGTCATTGCCCTGGTTATTGCGGCCATTCTGGTGATTACCGGCATCAACGAGAGCGGTATGATTCGGAACCAAGCCAAACTTCAGTGTAATATTTTAGCCGAGACCATTGAGGCCGGCATCATTAACGATCTGGCCATCGGAAATAACGATGAAGTCAGGGCCAAGTTCAAGGAAATTAAGGATCGACTTCCCAATGTCAACGTATTTATATATGATTTTAATCGGCGTATCACCTTCTCGCCCGACGAAAAGGCCATAGGGAAAAAAATTGAAGACTGTATCAAGAATCCGGCCACCGTCACCGCAATTACCCGGATGTTGGCCGAGGCCAAGTGCAATGACGGGTTGTTTGACGAAACGGTGGATGGGAAGCCTTATTTAGGCGTGATCCGGCCCAGCCTCAATGACAAGAGGTGCTTTCACTGTCATGGGGACATCCGAAAGGTATTGGGCGGATCGGCCGTCTTAGTGTCCACCGAACAGGTCTCGACGGCCATGAGAACCTCCTTCAATGTCAGGATCCTGGTCGGTGGATTGGGGATGATTCTGGTCATCTTTTTGACTATCACCCTATTTCTAAGACAGGTAAGGCACATGGAAGGGATTATGGATGAAATCAGGGGGATTAGCGGAGCTGTGGCCGAGTCATCCGAAGTCCTTAAAGAAACGGCTAATTCCATGACTACCATGGCCACTGAAGTGGCTGGCCGATCTGAGGCGGCGGCTGCAGCTACCGAGCAGGCATCGATCAACATTAACAACATCGCCTCCGCGGCCGAAGAGGTCAGCGCCCAGGTGGCCAGTGTCAGCAATGCTTCAAAGGAAGTTTCACGGAACATGCAGGAGATCGGCTCTTCGACTGCGCAGGTGTCATCTAATTTGCAAACCGTCGCCACCTCAGCCGAAGAGATGTCTGAATCGGTAAATAGCGTGGCCACGGCCATTGAAGAAACCTATGCAGCTTTGAATGAAGTGGCCCAAAATTCTGGCCGGGCGTCCAGTGTTACTAACCAAGCTGCCCGCCGGGCTGATCATACCTCTGAGATTGTTAATAACTTAGGCGAAGCGGCCCGGGAGGTGGGAGAAGTTGTTGATTTAATAAAAGGTATTGCCTCCCAGACGAATCTTCTGGCCCTAAATGCCACAATCGAAGCGGCCAGGGCCGGTGAAGCGGGAAAAGGTTTTGCGGTGGTGGCTAATGAAGTTAAGGAGTTGGCCCGGCAAACCGCCCGGGCGACTGACGAAATCCGAAAAAAAATGGAGGGGATGCAGCAAAATACCGCCTCAGCCGTTCATGCCATCCACGAAATTGTCGAAGTTATTCGAGAAATAAACTCCATTATGACTACTATTGCCACGGCTGTAGATGAACAAACGGCGACGACCAATGAGATATCTCGAAGCGTCACATCATCTGCAGGCTCGGCCTCCTCCGTCCACCATAATGTCCAGGAAGCTGCGGAAAACGCCAGGGTGACCTCGACCAGCGCCCAGGTGGCCATTAAGACCGAGCAAGAAGTATCGGCTAATCTCAAAGACGTCACCGCTGCGGCCGGGGCCATTGCTAAGGATGCTGGCGAGGCCGCTATCCAAACGACGAGGGTCCTTGACAGTGTGGTCAATGTTCATAAGTTGATCAAGTCGACAACTGATGGGGCCATCAAGACCGATCAAAAAGCAGCCGAACTGGCTGAACTGGCCGCAAAGCTAGCCGTTGTCGTGAAGCAAATAAGGCTGTAACCCATGTTATTGAGGATAATCGGTGGCTTCCGCCCGAAGTTCTGGCCTGGCGCCATGGACCGTCGATTGTTTTATTTCCAAAGTGCCGGATGATTAACTGCAGTGTAGGTGAAAACCGCCCGGGATGGGCCATGGCCCCGACATATCGTCTTCTGAACCTGACAAAGTCGCCTTAACCTTTTTCAGCCTGGTACCGATACGTTAGCTCTGGACAGGAATTGGAAAATATCGGAAGGCGCCACGGCGGGGGTGACGATTCCACCAGCGATGATTCTAAGGCCAGAGCCCTGGGGGATGGCAATAGATCTTTCAAGGTGTCAATATCCGCCGAAAAAGTATAAGGTAATGTCTCAACATTAGGAGTCGGCATGTCCGAAACCAGTATTTTGATCGTTGATGACAGCCTGGCCATGCGTCGCGGGCTTAGGCAATGCATAAACTTACCCTCAGCTCAGTTGACCGAGGCAGTTGATGGGCAAGAGGCGCTTGAACTGGCCGCTATTAGAAACTTTGACCTGATCATTACCGATATCGACATGCCGCGCATGAATGGCATTCAGCTTTGTAAATCGCTAAAGACTAATCCGGCGACGAAGGCCGTCCCAGTAATCATGGTCAGTTCCTTCGACTCCGATGAGGATATAGATAGAGGATTTCAAGCCGGAGCTTCAGCCTACCTGATTAAAAATGAAGCCAGATCCAGCCTGATGACGACCATTCAGGACGTTTTGCCCAAGGTCGAATTCAGGGGAAAAAGGTTGATCCTGGTAGTTGACGACTCCCTGGTCATTCGACGGATGGTTGAAGATGGCCTGGTCCAGGCTGGGTTTCGAGTACTTACGGCCGAAAACGGTAAGAAGGCCCTGGAAATTCTCCAAACCACGCGTCCCGACTTCATCTTGAGCGACATCGACATGCCCGAGATGGATGGGTTCTCCTTCTGTCAAGCCGTTCAGGCCAATCCTGATCTGGTTATAATTCCCTTTGTGGTCATGAGTGCCAACTCCGACCGCGGTCATATGATGCGAATGTTGCGTCGTGGTGCTGCAGCCTACATCACCAAACCATTTAATCTTGATCAGCTGGTGATTATGGTGGAAAAAATATTATCCGATCAATTTCAGTTGCTTATGAAAGACAGGGAACGGCTGGAGGCCGACCGAAGAATGTTATTGGCCACCATTACCAGTCTTGTTTCGGCACTCGAGGCCAGAGATGCTTACACCCGGGGACATTCAGAAGCAGTGGCCACCATATTATCAGGCATGGCCTCACTCATGGGCGCAACCGAGCTGGAAATCGAAACCCTGACCATCGGTGGCCGGCTTCATGATATTGGTAAGATCGGTATCAGGGACAGCGTTCTGTTGAAACCCGGCCATTTGACCGATGAAGAATTCGCCATTATCAAACAACACCCGACGATAGGAGCCAATATCCTCAGGTCAGTACCCAGCCTGGCGGAGGTCATCACCGTGGCCCTGCATCATCATGAACGTTTTGACGGAAAAGGTTACCCAGAAGGATTGGCCGGGCAGAATATATCCCTATGGGCTAGAATCACCGCCGTCGCCGACACCTACCACGCCCTGACCAGTGACCGCCCTTACCGCAAGGGTTTCATGCCCGACAAGGCCTTTCAAGTGTTAAGAGATGTCCGAGGCAGTCAGTTGTGTCCTGATTGTGTCGACCTTTTTTTCAAATGGATCACCACTCAACCAGGCTCCAGCCCGACCTCGAGTTAGGGGCCCGTCGGAGTTGTGTATCCGACGGATATCTTGTTCTGGATATGAGTTATTTTCAAGGCCTCAGGATGTCAGGCCCGATTATCTTCGGCTGCTTGGAAGCGCCGGATGTGGGTGAAGCACAAGGGGCGGCCATTCCGTGAGGGCAACTCGAATGAATATTCTGGCTTTCCCCCCAAGGCTTGCCTAATAATCAACCAAACCATTTTGTAAGGGAGACCATCTTTGCTGAGTGTGATACGTCGCTTGGTAAATTCATAAGTGATTGACCCCTTGGTTCGCTTCGGGAGAAACAATCTCTAAATTGTTCATGGAAGCATCTCAGCTCTTCCGTGAACTCTTTAACATCGGTCTTATCGAGTCCGAACTTTGGGATAGAACACACATCGCCTTCAGTCCTATTTATTGGCAGCACAATCTACCTCCTTCCCGGAGCAATGGGTTGAGTATAGGTCATACACCAATTAAACGGATTACATAAGTATCAAGTATCGTTGTAGGGTTAAGTTAGCCTCGTTAAGTTCAGTTCGCTCAGTGATGTACCCCTTGACCTGCATTGTTTCAACTAGAGATAGACTGTACCAATTTATCGCAGGGAGTATACTTTTAATAATTTCTTTGTACACGTTCACGGGGTAAAGGCTGTTAGAAATATTACTTTGTAACCCACCTCAGGTCAGGTTTTTGTCCTCTATAATAGGCCTCGATGGCGCTAACCAGAATGGAGAATGTGGGGAGTTGTTTCATCCGACAAGTCTGCTTTAGCGAGAGCATCCTTTCCACCCATCTGTTCCCCTTCTCGCTCTGAGTGCCATGGGGTCGCTTTCGCCATAAGACGCCAAAACGCAAAGTTCTCTCGCCAAGGTTGTTTGTTGGGTCGACGCCTTGAACCTCTAAAAAGACCCATAGGAAGTCGATCTCCCTAATCAGGAGGCGTGCAAATACTCCCGCCTCATCCTGGCGAAGATTGTGAGCAAAGACCAGGTCAATGAAACGGGCATAGAAGCTGTTCCACTCCTCCAAGCCAGGCGGATCCTCAGCCCAACTGCAAAGCAGCTGGAGACATTCCTGGGCATTTTGGCCAAAACGGCTGACCCCCTGATCGCTTCGTTCGGCTAAGCCTTTAGCCCTTCTAATCAGGTGGGCTAAGCATGTTTGCCGCAAACTGACCCAGTTTCGGTAAACGCCGTAATTATCGCTGACCAAGATACCGGTCCATTCCTTGATCAAAGAGAGGAAGGCTTCTTTGGAACGGTGTTTTTGGACCATGAAGTAGGCGACCGAGCTGTTGACCATCACCCACAGCCAGACAAGCTGATGCTTCATATACCAGGATGTCTCATCGATGTGGTTGATTCTGGCCTTTCTGGCTACCCTGCCGAGACGGTCATAAATGGGCTTGATGGCCTCGGAGGTCCGGTCAATGTTTTTCTGAATGGCGCCGAGGGAAATGGGTACCCGGAATACTGAGTTGATGAATTCCTGGACGGCTCTTCGGCTGTTTCCTTGCGTCCCGCTCAACTCGGCCGAGGCGCTGAACCTTGGCCCATAACCGGTGTGGTGACCTTTCGGGAGAGTAGCTTTAACGATCTTTCCGCATTGACGGCACACGGTTTGATGGAGGATAAAATGGGTTACCTCCATCTTGATCTCAGGCAGTTCGATCTCCTGATGGGTATAAAACGGGCTCATCAAGTCCGGATCAAGCTGGTCATTTCCACACTCACAAGCGGAAGGCATAACGTCGACCTCTTCCGTTGGGTTTAAGAGCTTCTGCTTATGGCCAGAATGTCCCTTTTGACCGCCTTGTTTCCGACCACTTCTCTCGATAACCCTTTTAGGTTTCTGATAAGGGTTATCAGTTGAGGAGGGTTTGCTGGAATTCGTCGAGTTCTGGTTTAATCTGGCGGCCAGGTCGTCAATCTTTTTGCCTTGCTCAAGAATCTGGAGTGACAGAGACGCAATTTGAGCCTGCTGTTTAGCAGCAGTCTCTTCCAATCGTACAACGTATTGCTTAGCCCAGGAGGGGAGCTTAAGCCATTGCGATTGGCTATATGGTTTCTCGATAGTCATGCATCATGGCATAACAGATTTTTTGGAAAAAGTCGCGCTTTTTTTCTCGACTTTTCATTTTGTTAGGCCATATTTGCCATACGAATTATATGGCCAAAATCAGACGGGCTCAAGACCCCCCGTGAACGTGTACTGTTCATGAGCTATGTTCACGATTGAATTTGTGGAATCATATAACTTCAAAATGCTTATTCCATAATGCCAACTTCGACTCTATTTTGGATAACGGCGAAGTTCGGGTTGATTTAGTTGGTTCTTCTGTCTTCTCGTGTTGTTTTGATTCTTGAGTTTTTATGATGTTGTGAAAATTGCTTGGTTAAACTTATTTTTCGATAATGGATGAGGGTTTATTTTGATCAAAAGTTTTTTGGATCTTTTGGCCCTGAGCTGACTGGATGGGTTGGTGGGTCGTCTTGCCCTTCTCGACGTATTCTCTCCTGTTTTTTGCGTGTAGTTTTTGCTTATCAATTCCATCTACTTTAGGCAAGACAAAGAAATCTGGCTATTGGCCTTACCGTTTGTTGTGGAGCGCCAGTTGATCTCCAGCATGGCCTTATCCCCAGAAACAGCATGGTCATCATATCAGGAACAGGTTGGAAAGTAAACAGGATTGCTTCTTCTCTTTGTATGCGAGGAAACGACCAGAAATTACATCACGTTCCGTCTTTGAGAGAGCAAGGATTTGTCTTGACAATGGGGAGTGCCTCAATATTAATATAAATTCTCTAAAATCTATTGGTTAAGCAGAAAGGGTATGGCTATTTTTTTATTTTGAAGTTTGGTAAGGTTGTGATCAGGTGAGATAGGTTTGGGCTTGGTTGAATGAGTTCGGTAAGGGGTGGTCAAATAGGCTGGCTCTAAACAGTTCCAGGAGTGATAATTATCGCGGCCCTGGATAGTCGGCTCTGTTGTCTTCATTCCACCTTTTGCTTGAGAAAACTCAAGTTCTTGAGATTCGGGCGTATGCCCGAAAATGCATAGGTTTGCTGATTATTACTTATTGTTTTGAGGTTACTGTACGTTAATTTCTCGTCGACGTCGAACATGATTTGGATACCAAGTTGTGAAGACCACCGTTCCGATAAGTAAAGCACAGCTGGCGACCTCATAATGAATATCGGATGAACCATAAAATTCTCATAATGGGGATATGGCTTGACCTCGGGTACCTCAGCCAATTGCTCCCATTGCACGAATGGGTTGAATAGAGCATAGTCCAGTTCAAGACTTATCATAGTTCTGAAGAGTGTGCGTTCCAAATATTCCTGTAACTGTCGGATGTTAATACTCACCCGGCAGAGCCGGGGGGGTATCAGGATCATTATGAGGAACTCATTGCTCGCCGCAATGCTCCGAGGTGGGTTAGATCGTTGCAAAAATTTGGTTATTGGCCAGTAAGTTGCTCATAGTCTAAACTCAAGGAAAGCGGGATGGAATTGTCACTGGCTGGCATCTGAGACCTTTCATGGATGGGTGGGGATATCTAAGGCTAAATTCTGGTTTAACAAGCGGAATATTTTCATGATAATGACATTGAGTTTCGTGTTGATGGTTGTCGGCTCTCACCCCGGCTAATCGGGCCAAGGCGGAAGCCGACGGAGCTAAGAGTTAAAGTATCTCTGGGCGATTTCTTCAGCCACCTGTCGGGCGTTGGCATTGATCTCGGCATCGAGCATTTCGTCTACGCCAAATAGATTTGGGTCGCAATCGAACAGCCTGTCGGTAAAGACCACCTGGGGCCGAAACTCCGGGAAAGCCCCCTCAACAAGCCGGGCACCACAGGCCATGCCACACCCGTCAAGGACCAGGACACGCTCGGCTCGCCGGACCAGGTCCTTCATCCCGCCGGCCTCCTCCAACAGCCCGCCGTGGCAGATGCGAACCGCTCTGTCCGGGAGCAACTTATGAGCAATCAAATTCGCCGCCCGGCGGGCGGTCTCACCTTTCAGACACATTCCCTCGCAGCAGAGGACCGCATCCTTGGGGGGCGTGGTAGCTTGGGTTTCGGCATATCGAAGTCCGGCTGGACATGATTGTTCAACCAGTCTAATTTGAATCGTCGGGGTCATTATGCTCCTCCTGATGAAATGAAGCGATACAAGCCTTCTGATAACCTGAGTTCGATGAGTCCGCTAAGCGATTAGTGTCAAGGACCATTATTGAATCCTCAGATGGCACCGATTTGCCCCGATTCGAAAACGCAACATCTTCAAATCCGGGCAGGGTCAGCCAAAGCTCAGTAAATGATCACTTGCTCTGGGGCTCTCTTACCTCTGCGTTCATCTTAGCCACCTGCGGATATATTCCTATCTTTCGATTGTTGGACTCGTCGAACTCGGGTTCATGCTAAGTCAGTTAGGGATATTTTCTTTATTTGGGGACGGGGCGTTCTCGGTCGGCTGATCTTGCCCCCGGCAACACCCGGCCATCATCCGATTCATCATCTCCGAATCGAGGCAACAAAAACCGCTCCGGGGTTGCTCCATCATTCTCTTCATCATGCCGTTACAGGGCATCTTGCGACAAAAGTCGGAGAAGTACTTGTCCTTGTCATTCTCTCCGGCATTCATAAACGCTACCTCCTATTTGATGAATTAAAAATTCAACCAAGCCATTGCCGATTCGGGCGGCCGCTCCGATTTTATCATAGAGACGAAATCCGTCAGCGGAAAGTTACACCCGACGGGGCCACATCCAGGATGACTCAAATTAAAATGGCCCCAGTATCGGGGCCACTTGGCTTGAAGAGCCTTTTATCAGCATGCGAGCCATCAAAGATCATAAGTTTTCGGCGACCGGTTCAAATTTTGCCGCATTTCCTTGGAACAGGTTCGCAGATGAGGACGTTCCGGTCATCCTTCTCGAAGGTGCATCTCTCTTCGAGCAGGGCCTTTAACTTCTTCCTGGCCCGGTGCAGCCGTACCTTCACGTTCTCCACCGTAGTGTCCAATGTCTCGGCGATTTCCCTTTGACTAAGCTCAGCTAAATCAGACAAGATGACGACGTTCCGCAGCGACTCCGGCAACAGGTTGACCACGCCCTGCACGCACTGGCCCATTTGAGACTGCTCCAGCCGCTGCTGGGCCACCGCCTCTTTAAGTCCGCCGGTTTCCTCGTTAAGTTCACACTCATTGGCCAAGGACTTCTTCCGGCTGCGAAAATGATCCAGACACAGATTGTAGGCGATTCGAAAGATCCAGGAGGGCAATTTGTCCACATCCTGGACTGTAGCCAGACTATTTTGCGCCCGGATAAAGGTCTCTTGGGTCAGGTCATCAGCGGTCCAGCTGTCTCTAACCGTGGCCAGGATGTATTTTTGTACCCGCTGATAGTATTGATCGTAGATTCCGTAGGAGTCCATATCTGCGCCCCATCCGGTTCAACAACAGCAGGGACGGGTGGTCGTCTCGCCGGATAGCCGGTTGTAATCCTCTCGGCGTCCCGTGATGTCGTCGATGCTTTTTTTCATTACCACGCCCGCCCCGGTTTTGACCTTGGCAGCCAAGTCAGCGGCCTGCAGCACTTCCTCTGTGGTCACTCCGGCGGCGACGGCTTTCTCAAAGTAATGCTCGAAGCAATAAACACAATTGACTGCGGTCGCGGCTCCCAGGCTGATTAATAGTTCCGTCTTTTTGTCCATGATAACATTTCCTCCGTTAATGAAAGATGTGATTCCCAGTCTATGTCTCAAAGACGAAACCGTTCTGGAAAAGGTTACAGGTTGCGAGTAAATGTTATTAGCTTAATCCAGATGCATGCCGACATCGAGATCCCTCCGTGAATTAAGAGTCGAGAAGTAACGCTTTGCAATTCATGAGACGATGCACTAAAACGAGACTCTTGGCGATTTTCAGAGAATGGAAACCTTGTAGATCGTCATAGAGGCAATCCACAGATGGATTAGAGAATTGATCCAACCGTTTTGGGAAACCACAACACACTGTTTACCCGCATATCTATCAAATCAAAATAGTTAGGAAGAGCTGAATAGATAAGTTAGTTCTTCATCGATCATGAATCAAAGCGAAAACCGCTCAAGTATTTCTGTAACTCTTGTTTCTCCTGGTCATCCAATTCGGGGCAGTCTTCGGCGCCTTTCGCTCCGTCGGCCACCAGGGTGGAGAAGACTAAGCAGGTCGGCTGGCCGCATTCTCGGCAATTCGTTTTGGGCAAGAGTTTCAAAATTTCTAAAACGACCGGTCGAGGGTTGCCGGCAAATGACGGTTCTATGGTGTCTCGGTTGTCCCAGGCCTCGTTTATTTCCTTTTTGAGCCATTCCATAATCTTATCGGCTTCTTCTTCGTCTTTCAGGGCATTGACCGCGATTTTGCGGGGATAGATCGTGATGAGTTTGCCGTGAGTCTTAAATGTGACCGTAGGTGGATCAAAAATGTAATCAAATCCCACCAGGACAGCGTTTAGATAGGGCAAGGCCTGACCGACGTCCTCATCTAAGTGGGCGATGCAATGGAGCGACTGAAATCCCGGGTTACATTCCGGCCGAAATATTTCTTTGCGATAGCCTTCCAATAGCATGATTGACGTCCTTTCTGGATTGGCCCGTGCCTTATGGCTTACAGGTCACGTGGCAAATGCCGGTGGGGGTTTCCACGGCGTACGGAAAGAATTTTCTTTTGAACCAAAGAGCTACATTGACCAGGCTGATCAGCACCGGCACTTCCACTAACGGACCGATGACGGCTGCAAAGGCCTGACCCGAGTCTATCCCGAATACGGCTACGGCCACGGCAATGGCCAGTTCAAAATTGTTGGACGCAGCGGTGAAGCTCAGGGTGGTGGACTGCTCGTAGGAGGCGCCCATCTTCATGGACAGGACGAAAGACAAGAAGAACATGACCACGAAATAGATACACAAGGGGATAGCTATCCGAATGACGTCCCAAGGTAGTTGAACAATGTATTCACCTTTCAAAGAAAACATGACCAGAATGGTGAAGAGGAGAGCAATCAGCGTAATCGGGCTGATCTTGGGGATGAATTTTTGTTCGTACCAGTCCCGCCCCTTGGTTTTCAGCCCGATCAGACGGGTGATAACGCCGGCAATAAATGGTATGCCCAGGTAGATGAACACACTCTGAGCGATTTGGCCGATAGACACGTTAACCACTGAGCCCTTCAGCCCCAACCATTGGGGCACGACGGTAATAAAGACATAGGCATAAATAGAAAAGAACAAGACCTGAAAAATGGAATTGAAGGCGACCAGACCGGCACAGTATTCCCGGTCGCCGTAGGCCAAATCATTCCAGACGATGACCATGGCAATGCACCGGGCCAGACCGATCATAATCAGGCCGACCATGTACTCATGATGACCGTAAAGAAACGCCGCGGCCAGAATAAACATTAAGATCGGACCGATAATCCAATTTTGGACCAAGGATAGGATAAGGACACGGATATTCCGAAAAACCGGCCCCAGTTGCTCGTACTTGACCTTGGCCAATGGTGGATACATCATCAGGATCAACCCGATAGCAATGGGCAGATTTGTGGTGTCCACCTGAAAGTAATTGATCACATTGCGAATATCGGGATAAAGAAACCCAGCCCCGACACCAACGAACATGGCCAGGAATATCCATAAGGTTAAGAACCTATCCAAGAAAGAAAGCCGTTTGCTTACAGTCGACATGACTTGGCGTCCCCTGTATCAGGTGGTTAAAAACAGATTTCAGGCCACAATAAATGGACTGCTGACGAAATACACTCCCAATAGACCGATAACCGCTCCCGCTCCTTTGCGGAACCAGAGACCGGCTCCTTGCCAGGTGCTGTTCTCCATGATTTTCCTCACTGCTGCCCCGGAGGTTCCGGCGACCACAATAGGCAAGCAATGGCCAATGGCGAACAACAGAATAAACATGATTCCGGTGGCCACCTTTTGCTGAATAGTGATGATAGCCAGGATGGGCGCAATAAATCCGAAGGTGCACGAACCGGAAAGAATCCCATAGGCTAGGCCCAAGATTCCGGCTCCGAACAGGCCGGTGACCTTTAATCTGTGTAATAATCTACTCGAAATGGAGCATTTTTCTACTCCCAGCATACCCAAGGCCACCCAGATAAGGACCAGACCAACCAAAATCTTCCAGTAACTTCCGACATCCCCCAACATCCGCCCCAGCAGAGCGCAAATGATCCCGACCAGGGCAATAGATATAAACAGTCCCAGACTGAAGGCCGCGGCATAATACCCGGCCTCTTTCGGCCGTAACACCTGCTGCTGACCACCCACGTAGGCGACAATCAGTGGGATGGAGGCCAGGTGGCAGGGACTCAAGAGCACGCTAATCATCCCCCACAGGAAGCAACCCAAGGCCGCCAGTGATGTTTCTGCGATCATCCAGTTATTGACTGTCAGGAACAATGATTCAAGCATCGAAAGTATCTCCCGGGTGGACTCAAGTCAATGTTACGATCAAGCTCATCTTGCAAAAAAAGCAACGAGAGGATGAAGATAAAGCTATTTAACTCCCATTTTGCTGAGCTGTTGGGCTATTGCGTTTTCGTCCATGAACCCGACGTGGCGGAAGATCTCCTGACCATTTTTATCAAAAAATATCTGGGTCGGGATGGCCCGTATGCCGAACTTAACGGCTTGATCTCGATAATTCCAGACATCGATAAAGATGATGGCCGCTTTGCCTTGGTATGATTTCTCCATTTTTTCCAAAATAGGGGCCATCATCTTGCAGGGAATACATGATGTCGCGCCTAAATCGACCATGGTAACCATCCCTTTCACCGGGACTTCTCTATTAAACTCCGCGGTCCGGGCGATTACAGCCCACCCACCGAGAAGAGAGGCGGCAAGCAGGATCGACAATATGTATTTATGGTGCCTTTTTGTTAACACAATATTTTGACCTTTCCTAAAAACCTTGCTCTGGTCGCCGAATGCATATAGACTGAGAAGTCTCGTCCATAAAATCAGCCCGATATATCCGGTGATTCCGGCATCTATTTGATTTTATAGCTGACTTAACCAGTTCTGGATAGTTCTTCTGATGTCATCGCGGACTTTCCTGGTCGCGGCCAATTTTTCCTCAGGCGTGCCGGTAATGGCCGCCGGGTCGACGAAGCTCCAATGTAACCTCGTGGTGATACCCGGAACATAAGGACATCCCTGGCTGCTTGATTCGTCACATACCGTAATCACATATTGAAACGATTTGCCTTCGTTAAATAGGTTGAACACGCTCTTGGCCGTATTTCCGGAAATGTCTAAGCCTACTTCCTTCATGACTTCTATGGCTAAGGGATTAAGGCCGGTCGGCTCCATCCCGGCGCTGGCCACTTCAAAGCGGTCTCCCGCTAATTGGCGCAGAAAAGCTTCGGCCATTTGACTCCGGGCGCTGTTGTGGACACATACGAAAAGGACTCCTGGTTTGACGGCCATAGTGATTCTCCTTTGGTTGTCTTAGAATTGCTCATGCTAAAGGCCCCCATTGGCGGGAGTCAGACGAGCTACCCGGAACATCGACAAGCACATTGGGGCATGGCAGAAGGAGGCACTGGTCGAGCATTTTTTTGTCTGACAGCTTCTTTAACCTGTGTGATTTGATCTTGGGTGAGATCCAGGTTCTTGTTTTTTTCGATACCCAGATCGGTCAAGACCAGATAGCTGCCGACGGACACCTGAGCCTGGTCCATAATGGCTTTGGCGCAGCCGACGGAACATCCGTCAATAACGACCACCTGCGGAGCGTCAGAGGCGGCTTTAACAAACTTGGCCAACCTGCCACCGATCCCGGCCAGACAGAACATCTTGCCAAATCCTTCTTTGGTCAATTCCACCGCCGCCTGATTGGACAACTGGCCGACGTTTGAGCCTCCGGAACAGGCTAAAATCAAAGTATTTTCTCCGGTCAAGGAACCTTGTGGCAACATTTTCCTTCTCCTCGTCGCATAAGATTATTTATTGATCCAGGATGTGACATCTTCCTTTTTAGGGACCTTGCCTGATATCTTCACTTCCCTGTCCACAATCACGGCCGGAGTCATGAATACGCCGTATTTGGCGATTTCCATGATATCAGAAACTTTTTCTATTTTGGCATCAATCCCGGCGGCAGCCACCGCCTCCTTGACGATGCTCTCTGTTTCATGGCATTTCTTACAGCCAGGTCCTAATACTTTTATTTCCATATTTTTTCTCCCGGTTAGGTAATACATTTCAATGGGGGACAAAGGATTCAACAGAGCTAAACAATCATGTTGAATATAA
>JADFYC010000330.1 GCA_015233295.1 Deltaproteobacteria bacterium
CGGAGAATAGAATAGACACTTCCGTGCTCTCTCCGCCCAGGGCCGGCGGATGCTCCAGAATAGCCTGAGCAATTTCCGGGGTAACGAACCGGCCAAAGGTTTCTTTGATCCGTTCGCGATCTCGGAGACCCTCAACCATTCGGTTAAAATGGTCTGCTAAAATGCCCAGTTCATCATTACTGGTGACGCCGGCTGTCGCTGTCAGGTCGCCTTCGGCCACTTTGGTCATGGCCTCGACCATGTCCTTTACCGGCGTAACGATACTGCCGGAAACGGTGTGGGATAAAATCATGGCCAGGGCCAGTCCCGTAATAAGAAGGAAAACAGTCAGATACAGCAGACTGCTGATAACTTCTTCCGGGTCCATGATCAGCATCATTCTGGCCTTATTGTAGGACAGCATGGCCAGGATGATCATGGGCAAGAAACTGGCGAACATAAAAGTGTAGAGTAACCTTGATCGAAGACGAAGTCGAAAGGCGCCCGGTGTCTGGACCAGATCACCACCGGGAAAGAAATAAATCCGGGCGTTACGACTGAATATTTCCGTGGTGAAGAAAACAATCGCCGAGGTGACGACACCGGATATCAACACCCCGGTAAACACCCTGCATCCACTAATAATGATCGGCAGAGTGATTTTTCCGACTGTCTGGAGCATAGTGCTATAGACCGACATAATCAAAGCGGCCATGAGCCAATTGGCTAAGCTGACTAGCGCAGAATAAAACGGCATGTTGAGAATTTTGCGCTGAACAATGGGCAACAATCCGGTAGGAATATCCTTGGTCTCCAATTTGAGCCGAATGTATCGCCTGATGTCTAATAACCAGATGAAATTAAAACAAGTTGCGATGACAACTAAAATGACCATCATAATGGTCGAGGTGCGCAGGGCTTTCTGGATATAGGGTAGGGGATGAAGACGGTCAAAATACAGAAAGTAGGATGTGCAAACAAGCGCCCCGGCGACGTTGGCCAGGATTTGAACAAGACTTAATTTGAATCTGAAAAGCTGACTTATGTCTGGCCAGGGGTTGTTTTTTTCGAAAAGTTGCTCAGCCATTTGACCACCGGGTTTGGTTGATGTTACTTCGTGTTGCCGACGTGTTTTTGATTCGGTTGGGAATAGGCCGGAAGGGCAGAGGCAACGAGTGTCTTCAACCGGCGCCTCTTAAGAGCAAATCTCAATCTTGAGACCAGCAATTTGTTCGCTATATTCTATAGGTCGGCTGAAACCAGAGTACCACAAGGGGCGACCCTTGGCAATCTTTTTCCGGGTAGGGTCTGCTCGGCGCGAGTGAACACCTCGTCGCGAGATTGCCATGTCTCACTGTTAAACGACGCGTCTATTTGGACAAGACCGCCGGGCGAAGGAAACATGTGAGTTTATGCGGTCACGGCCGCAGACACGACATCCGCCAGACGAACGAATTCCTCCACGGTTAGTGTCTCACCGCGGCGGCGGCCATCGATCTCGGCCAGTTCCAAGGTTTCTTTCAACATCTCCTTGGGCAGGCCGGGCAGATTGGCCCCAGCCAGGGCATTGAGCAGAGTTTTGCGCCGTTGGCCGAAAGCGCCTTTGACCACCCGGGAAAAAATCGCTTCGTTTTGAGCCCGCAGATTTATCGAAGGCTTAAAGATGATTTTGGTCAGAGCGGATGAGACCTTTGGCCTGGGATGGAATAGGTCGGGAGATAAATGGAACAGGGTCGTCACGGTGGCAAAGTAGGCCACCATCACGGTCAATGCGCCATAATCCTTTCCTCCGGGTGAGGCCGCCAACCGGTCCGCCACCTCCCGTTGGAACATCAGGGTCGCTTCGGCGATGGCCTGGCGATGATCCAAAAGCTTGAAAAGCAGGGGAGACGAAATGTAATAGGGAAGGTTGCCGATAACCTTGACCGGAGCCTGCAACTCGTGAGCTACCCTGGTGAAGTCATATTTCAAAGCATCTACCTCAACCAGCGTGATGTTGGACGGGCCGCTGGAAGATAGTTGATCGTTCAGAGCCGCCACCAGGTCTCGGTCAAATTCTAAGGCGATGACCCGGCGGACGCGCCGAGCCAGGGGTATGGTCAGGCCGCCCAGTCCGGCCCCGATCTCAATGACGGTGTCCTCAGAATCGAATCCGGCCGCGTCCAGGATCCTTTCGGCGGTGTCTGGTTGGGCCAGAAAGTTTTGGCCCAGTTTATGCTTGGGTCTGATGCGGTATTGCTTGATGAGGCTGAGAGAATCGCGCATATTTATGGCCTTTCGACCAACTCAATGATCGTGCTGCCGGTTCAGGTCAATACTGTTGAATTAGGAGAACGACGTTAAGTTTTCTCGCTTCGCTCTAAATGACAGAGAAACGGACCATATGGAACGACGAAGTAAATTTGTCATTCCGAGCAAAGCGAAGAATCTTATAACATCTGAAGATAGTCAGGCCGCCTCGTTATCCCGCTATTTTACCTAGTTGAACGGGGTATGAAGCGGTCCCTACACGAAACCAAATGGAAACGGCCGCTGAATCCGATTGACTTAGATCAGGGTTAAGGTTTAATATCTCGCCGGTTAACTATTCAGGCTTGTGGGTTTGATCAACTTAAAGAGGTAATATCTTATGAAATCAGCCATTTTGGTTATTGACATGGTCAAGGATACGCTTGACGGGACTCATTCCTACCCTATTACCCCCCAGGCTTTGGCCATGTTGCCGGCGTTGAATCATTTGTTGATTGAAGGACGGCGGTTGGGGTCGCAAATCATATTCTCCACCGATAGTTTTCTGGAAGAAGACTTTATCTTCAAGGGGCGAATGAAAGCTCACGCCATTCGGGGTACCAGGGGCGCTGAAACGATTGATGAACTGGATCAGAGACCCGGTGACATACATCTGCCCAAACGCCGGTTTAGTGCTTTTTTTAAGACCGATCTGGATCAGACGCTCCGGGTGAAGGGCATCGAGTTGGTGGCCGTGACCGGAATCGCCACCAACTTTTGTGTTTTGGCTACCGCTTTAGATGCCATCTGCTACGACTTTCGGGCCGTCATTATCGAAGATTGCGCCGCCGCCTTTGACCTGGCCACTCACACCAGGACGGTGGATAATTATCGCCGTAATCCCTTAAATCCTCTTTTCAGAGTCATGACGTCCCACGACTTTCTACGGGAGCAGGCCGAAAACCCAGCCTAGTGGGCCAGCATCGGACTAGTGGGCCGGCATCGGATTTGTCACTCTGGTTCCGGAGAGTCTTCCTCTGCCGGTTCAAAAGGGACCGACTTAAACTGGTTCTCACCCTGTTTGACTAAGAGTTCCACTTTGGTTTCGGCTTCATCAAGTTTGGAGGCGCAAAGCCGGGACAGGCGAATTCCTTCCTCGAAGATGTTCAACGCCTCTTCCAGGGGCAGACCTCCGCCCTCCATCCGGTTCACGATGGCTTCCAACCGGCCCAAAGCCTTCTCAAAGGTCTGGTTTTCTGCTGCGGCAGCTTTTTTCATCTGTTCCTCGGTTATCCGGGTCCTCCCCAGGTCGTTGGGGATGAAATGGTTATTTAGGTCGGGTGTGGCAACGCTGCGTCATGAGAGAGTGACCGCTGTGTCCTTAAGTTCAATGCGTTTCTTCTGGTTCCGGGCTCAATTTTTCTACTCGAACCTCGGCGGTTCCCCTGGCGAACATGATATTCATGGCATCACCTGGGGTGAGCATGGCCGCGTCTTTTACAATGGCCAGGTCCGGCAACCTCCGACTAAGGCTGTATCCCCGGGCCAGCACGGCCAGAGGGCTCAACGCGTCCAGGCTTCCGGCCATCCGGCCCAATCGTTGGCTTAAACGGCCCAGGTAGGCTCTGGCCAATCCGTCCAGGTTTTTTCGCAACGTGGTCAATCTTTCACTCTTTCGGCGAATGTCACCGAGCGGGGAAAGTAATCTCAGTTTGGCATAATTTCCGTCCACTTCCCGGCGGCCGGATTTGATCGATGCAGTAGCCGACCGGATCAACCGTCCGGTCAACTCATCGAGTCTGAGACGCTGGTCAGCCAGACGCCGGCCGGGGGAAATCAGTCGGGCCGAGATGTGCCACAGCTTTTCCCGGCCAAGGGAGACGGTTTGTTTTACCCGGTCGGATAAGGTAAATTCCAACTGCCGTATTCCTGCTAATAAGTCTGATCGCCTGGGGACAATCATTTCCGCGGCGGCAGTGGGTGTCGCGGCCCGCACGTCGGCCACCAGGTCACAGATAGACAGGTCAATCTCATGCCCCACGGCCGAGACCACCGGGCGTCTGGATGCGGCCACGGCTCGGGCCACCACCTCTTCATTAAACGCCCACAGGTCTTCTAACGAGCCGCCCCCCCTGGT
>JADFYC010000331.1 GCA_015233295.1 Deltaproteobacteria bacterium
ATCAAATCGATTCAGACAAAACCGAGGACTCCTTTACCTCGTGGCACAAGGTCCTGAAACGCTCGATTTTTAAGGGAACCTGCCGCCCTGCCCCTGACGATTGACCAACAATTAAAAGAGCCTGAGGCGGCTTGGGCCGACAGCGAGAGTCTGTTTACAGGTTACAAACTGCTCAGAAAAATCTATAGCTAAGGAGAAGTGTATGCGAAACAAAAGATTTTGTTCCTCTGGTTCCGTTGGTTTTGGTTTCCCGGTATTCTTAATGATCTTTTTGGGACTTGTTGTCTCAGCCGGTTTTTGGTCTCTGCCCATGGGGCCGGCAAATGCCGAGGCTGCGGGCACTCTACCCGGTTCTTTTTCTGAGTTGGTCAAGAAATGTAAACCGGCCGTAGTCAACATCAGCACCAGCCACACAGTCAAACGTTCCGACCGGATGCAGGGGCTCCCAGGCGGGAATCAAGGAAAACAATTCAGGGACTTCTTCGGGCAGGAATTCTTTGATCAGTTTTTCGGAAAAATGCCCAAGAGCTGGAAAGAACGCAGCCTGGGTTCAGGTTTAATCATCAGCCCTGATGGATACATCGTCACTAATCACCACGTGATAAAAGACGCCGACGTAATAAAAATTCGGCTATCCGATCAAAAGATTTTTGATGCCAAGATCATCGGCAAAGACCCCAAAACAGACCTGGCCCTGATCAAAATCAATTCGACCGAGAAATTACACGTCCTGGATTTTGGTGATTCCGGCATACTTGAGGAAGGCGATTGGGTCTTAGCCATAGGCAACCCCTTCGGACTGGCCCAGACCGTCACGGCCGGTATTGTCAGCGCCAAAGAACGATCTATCGGCATTGGACCCTATGACCAGTTCATCCAGACGGATGCCTCAATTAATCCCGGAAACAGCGGCGGGCCTCTGATCAACCTGGCCGGTGAGGTGGTCGGAATTAACACGGCTATCGTGGCCGGTGGCCAGGGTATCGGTTTTGCCACCCCGTCCTCATTGGCCAAAAACATCATTGCCCAGTTGAGGGAAAAAGGCAAGGTCGTGCGCGGTTGGTTGGGTGTTTACGTCCAGGCGGTCACTCCCGAGTTGGCCGAGAAATTCAAACTCAAGGACGCCAAGGGCGCCCTGGTGGCCAGCGTCGGCAAAGACAGTCCGGCTGAAAAGGCGGGGTTTAAGCAGGGAGACGTGATTGTCAGTTTTGATGGAAAAGCTGTTGACGAAATGAATCAGTTGCCCATTGCCGTGGCCTCGACTCCAATAGGTAAGAAGGCCAAAGTGGAGATCATCAGAGATAGCAAACCGGCCACACTGGAAGTAGCCGTAGGTGAGCTTAAAGATGACACCGGTGAAGAATCTGCCGAAGCATCCGCCGACACGGATTACGGCCTGACCTTACAAGACCTGACCGACGATTTGGCCAAATCCATGCACCTCAAAGATACCAAAGGGGTGCTGGTGGCCGATGTGGAACAGGACGGCCCCGCCTTCGAGGCCGGTTTTAAACGGGGTGACGTGATTAAGGAAGTCAATCGGACCCACGTCAACAATATCGAAGAATTTCGTAGCGCCCTCAAAAAAAGCAAAGACAATGTGGCGTTGGTATTAGTTAAAAGGGGCTCCGGGACAATTTTCTTAACCATGAAAATGGAGTCCGGCAAGTAATGGCCAACACAGCGTAAATTGCATTTGCCCGGCCAGGAGAAGCGGCGCGGCTGGTTAAACTAAGCGGCCGTTTCTTTTGGCCGGATCCGTTTGAAGATCACTTATGAGCCACTATGTGCGTTGTGGCTCATAAAATGGAAAAAGTGATCCACAAACCAGTTTGTGGTGCATAGATGAGCCACAAAGATGCTCAGATGGACAGATAATCCGGCTGGTGTTGCTTGGCCCCAAATGGGGTCGCTGCTCTAACCTCTCGGAATCCAACCCCATCATCCTTCGGCCTGCCTTCGGGCTCCGTCAATCATAACCCTATCTGCCACGGATATGCACTATGCCTAAAGAAATAACTCACTGGTTGATTGCCCGGCGGTTGGCTGAGAAGTTGGATGGAACCGGCTATACCCCGTCATTGCGGCAGAACCCCAACTGTCTCATGCTGGGAGCTGTTTTTCATGATGCCTTGTTTTACCTTCCGCCTTATGCCGCCATAGCCGACCATTGGCACGGCATTGATGGTGAAGATACCTTCGAGATGATTCGGCGCCTTTCAACCTCAATTGATGAACCATCTTCCCAGGGACCAATGCGGGCATTTCTGGTCGGGGTGATTTCCCATATTTTTGCCGACATCACCTTTCACCCCATGATTTTCCACCTGACGGGCCAATATCACGACGCTGACCGGCGAATGCGGTCCCAGGCCGTCCAGGCCCACCGGGTATTCGAGACAAGACTCGATCTCCTATATTGCGGAGGGCTCAAGCCGATCAAGTCCTTTTCCCTGGGTGACTATATCACCGGCGCCGAGCTCCCGTTCAAATCCCTGATCCGCAAAGTCTGCCGCGAGTTAGCACCGGATGTTTTGGTCTCTGCCGTGTATTCCGCTTACCAGGTCTTTCGGCTGGCCCAGTTCATCGCTCAGCGCGAATATTTGGCCTCATGGCTCCATCAAGTCAGGGCCGGGCTACCTGACCCGGCCAGGGAAATCGCCTCGTTGATGTACGCCCCCCAACTGGCCTCCCCGGTCAATCAACTTCCAGGCGAACTGGCCTATCGTCATCCAGTCACCGGGCAGGATGCCGTCGGCCACTTAGACGCCATGCTGGACCAGGCCGCGACCAGAGCCGCTGCTTTTTGCCGCGAGATTGAATCCGCCGTCGTTTCCGGCTATTCGCTGGAACTCACGGAGCCGGGACCATCCATGTTGACCGGCCTGCCCAGACAAAAGGTCAGTGAGATGAAATATTTTGCTCACGGCGAATACTCTGTCTTTTAGCCCAATGTTGTTGAATTAAAACAATGTTGTTGGTATTTCGGTACCTCCATTGTCTGAACCTTGATTAAGCTGATTAACTGATAGGCTATGAGAAAAGCAGGCATCCTCGCATTAGACAGATGGTCAGCCGTGGGGGTTCAGACTTCATATTAAATCATGTAATCAGGTTAATCAAGGTTCAGACAATGAAGCGGACCCCATCCAGGCCGCAGCTTGATTCAACCGCATTGACCTTCTGACCTGAGCTGATTCGGTCTCGACCAGGTATTCTCTGTCCTGGAGAGGCATGGCCCCAGCCGATGGCAGGATGAATGCCTCCAACCCAGGCCGGGTCATTTTCGTTATTGTACCTGAACCGGCCGAAGTCGGGTTATATCCCCTTCAGCATTTGAAAAGCCCTCTCATACTCGCTCAGCATCTTTTGCCACTTCTGCAATTCCTCATGGTCATCGCGCCATTTCCGGAAATCTCGTTTCTGTTTAGCCAGCCCATCTTGTTCCGGAGTCAACAAGAAGGCTTCCGTCGTCATCCCGTGTTTCTTCTCCCGGTCATCGAGCGCCTTGGTCAACTGCTTGACCACCCGGCGGCACAGGGAGATCTCTCGGCCGATGGATATCTCATACTCATCCGTGTGCATGGCAATCCTCTAGTCCATGGCTGGGTCACCCACTTCGTCGGGATCAACGCCATGTGGAAGCTGGTAAAATCATATTTCTTCTATGCATCTATGGAGTATAGTACCGAGACTTACGTAGCTCATCGTGGCTCTCGAGCATCTGGAGGAATTTCATTCACCCAGGTTTTGCATTGGATCGATATAAAGTCTAATAGGCGAGTGCATTTAGCACGATACGATGGCGCGCCATGCTATGCATAGGTGTCTTCAACCTTCGAAATCCTCCGCCAGTCGTCAACAGTATATGGAGACTTCTTCTCCAGGCAGAACGCTATCCACCGAAACAGATCATTAATATCAGGGCTCAGAGTACGCCGAGGCGACGCTCCGGCAACACTTCTCAGTCTTGTCTGGAGATCCTACTTCGCCCATCGCCAAGGTAGATCAAGGTCAGGGATATTATCTTCGCACTCCAATGGAACAGGTTCAAGTCTTTTTCGAGACAGCGAATGGCGAATGTTCGGCACTGCCTGAAGATGATACAATCACCGGGAGGTCTGAACAACGCGAGGAAAAGTTCCGCTCGCTCTTTCTGAAGTGGGAGGAGCTTCAGAATAATTTTCCAATGCGAATTGAACATACCAGAGGAAATCGACAGAAGGCCGGGATCAACAAGTGGAAGTTTCCGGATGCGGTAGTGGTGCACTGGGAGGTAGGCAAAGCTGAAGACAAAGGATTTCGCTTGGAAAAGGATCTTCTTGAA
>JADFYC010000332.1 GCA_015233295.1 Deltaproteobacteria bacterium
GGGTATATGTACAGTATCGAACAGCAGGCTAAGCTGGCGGCCCGGACAGGGTTGCGCATTTTGCGTGGAGAACCGGCGAACCTCATACCCATCACCGCCAACCGAAGCAACCCCTTCATCTTCGACCACCTGGCCTTACAGCGCTACGGCATCGGCCTGTCCGAGCTTCCAGCTAAAAGCATCGTTAAAAACCGGCAGTACTCCATTTGGGAAAGTTACCGGTTCCTAATTATTGCCGGCTGCGCGGTTATTGTGCTTTTAACCTTGTTGGTGCTCTTTTTGGTTATCTTGACTAAAAGATTAAACATATCCCGCCAGGCCTTAAGCAAGCTCAACACTGATCTGGAGGCTCTGGTTCAGGAGCGCACTGCCGATCTCATCAATACCAATCACTATCTGGAAGATGAAATCGACGAGCGCAAGCGGGTTCAAGCAGAACGGGAGAAGGTGGTTGCCGAACTACAAGGGGCTCTCGCCAAGGTCATGCAGTTGGAGGGGATTCTGCCCATTTGTAGTTTCTGCAAGAAGATTCGGGATCAACTAAGCGGAACTGGACCAGGCCGCCGTGGCCGGGAAGGATTTGTGACTCCTCCATCAAAACTGCGGTCGCCACCGTGGCTGATGTGCCCAGGTAAAACCTGATCTTCTGTCGATTCTTGATAGGTTTTGAGGCATATTGCGAAACCCGCAGGTGAGCGTTGATCAATTGGGTCGGAATAAAGGTGTCCGGCCTGGCCAAGACCATCCCTCGCTCGACATCCTCAAGAGATACCTTATTCAGACTAATCCCGACCCGCTCCCCGGACCCGGCCTGGGATATTTTTTGGTGATGCGATTCTAAGGACCGCGCCCTGGTCTTCTTGCCAGATGGCAACAAGCAGAGTTCATCGCCCTCTTTGATCATGCCAGACAGGATGGTCCCGCTGATAACCGTCCCGATCCCGGTAATACTTCTAACCTGATCAATCCACAGCCGGAAAGGCGACGAGGGATCTTTGTCGTCAATACCGGCTGTTTCCTGATCAATGGTTGCTCTGATCTGGTCAATACCTCTTAAATCAGCGGACGAAAACGAGATGATCGGCTTTCCCTCTAAGAAGGTGTTCTTGACCACATCTTCGATTTCGAGTGTGGCAAAGTCCAGGGTCTCCTGATCAACCAGATCAGCCTTACTCAAGGCCACGAAGCCTGTGGGGACCTTGAAGAATTTCAATATTTCCAGGTGCTCCCGGGTCTGGGGCATAACCCCGTCATCTGCGGCCACGACCAGGATAGCCATGTCCACATTGCTTAAGCCCCGGATAGTGTTCTTAAGAAAATCCGTGTGCCCCGGAACATCCACCAGGGCGATTCTCTTCCCGGAACGAAGCTCCAACGGGGCGATCCCGGATTCAATCGACAGACCCCGAGCCTTTTCCTCTTGTTTTCGGTCGGTATCCACGCCGGTCAGGCACCGGACCAGGGAAGTCTTTCCGTGATCCACATGCCCGGCGATCCCCACGGTAATGGAACGGGCCATAAGTCACCAAAACATAAACAAGCAGGTTTATGTGTTTTTTGGAGGGGGCAAGGGGAATCGAACCTCCTCCCCGTTTTGCAGACGGGGCCGGCGGGTTTGAAGCCCGCGGGGCGCACCAGCACCATTGCCCTCGGTCATCATTTGTCCGAATGAAATTGTTACTCTTCGAGTTCCACGCCTAACCGTTCCCACTGGGCCGCTCCTTCGGCTTCGCCTCTCGCGATCTCTTCATCGGTCCACGGATCGAGAATCAGGGAATCAGCCACCAGTTCCCAGATATACTTCACCTCGTATTTATAGTCAGTGTAGAACTTGGGATAGCGTTTCATTATTTGATCGTGACAGTTGGAACACCCCACCACCACGACATCGGCGCCACTGTTTTTGATGGCGTTAAATTTCTTCCGGCCGTGAAAAGCTGATTCTTTTTCATAGGGCATCGGCCAATTGCCGCCGCCGGCGCCACAGCAGTTGGATCCCTCCCGGTTCGGCTCCATGTCCACGAAATTATCCACGCATTGCTGAACAATCCATCGGGGTTCCTCAAAATACCCCTTGCCGAAATGACGCTTTAGCTCCCGGCCGTGTTTACAGGAATCATGCCAGGTGAAGGTTTTGCCGGCATTGACCGATTTATCGAGCTTGATTCGCCCCGACTGGATAAGTTCAACCAGGTATTCATAAAGATAAGTGAATTCGATTTTGTTTTCCGGCGACTCTAAAACGCACCTGCTCATACCGGCCCGGCAACCATAGGAGCCTCCGCCACAATCCGGCATAATCATCCGTTTGATGTGATGTTGCTTCATAAAATCGATTTTTCTCTGGGCCAATATTTTGGTCGCGTCATAATTACCAGTAAACAGACCCCAGTCCACGGCTTCCCAATTTTCGGAAGGGACCGTCCAGTTTTCCCTGGCCGCGTAGAATATCTTCCACCACCACTTCATGTCGTCATTGTCGGAGAATACTTCTTTTGAGTTGGGGTAGAACAGAATGTCCGCGTCGTCTTTGTCGACCGGGACATAAAATCCAGGCAATTCTTCATCAGCCAGTTCCTTACCCAAGTCGGATAACAGGAAGAAATAATCCTCCTGGGGGATGGCCATATTGTTGCCGGATTCGAGAACGTTGATGACACCCTTATGCAGCACCCCCGGAACCTGATCTCTGGGGCGTAAGTGTTTCATAAAACCCATGATATAAACGATGTCAATATTCATAGGGCAAGCCAGGGAGCACAGGCCGCAACCCGTGCAAACCCAGGGGAATTTGGATTCAACCACTTCATCTACCCTTCCCAGGGCCAACATCCTAAGGACTCGCCGGGCATCCCAGCCTTCCAGCCCAGGGGTTCCGGTAGCCGGACAACCACCGGTACAGGTGCCACAAGTCAGGCACGCATTCATGTTGAATCCGGCTAACTTTGCTTGAATTTCATCAGGCAATTTCTTAATTCTGACAGCTTCCGACATGATCAACTCCTCTTTTATAGATAAGCGACCAGCTAACCTGCGTCTTGATTTTAATGTAAGACCGTTACTAGATGATTTCCGCGGAACACTTGGTCATGTGCTTAGCGGGACCTAGCGCCTTAACCGATTCGGTCACTCGAATGACCGTTCTTTGAAATTTTTCAGCTTCGGCTGAGGAAATCCAGGAAAAATGAATTCGTCCCGGTTCAATCCCCATATATTCGAAAAAATTATTTAGCAGGGCAAAACGCCGTCTGGCGTACATATTGCCGGCGATATAGTGGCAATCTCCGGGATGGCAACCACTGACCCAGACTCCGTCGGACCCGGCCCGAAAGGCGTGAAGAATAAACTTAGGACTCATCCGTCCGGTACAGGGGATGCGGATGACGCGAATGTTGGGCGGGTATTGTAATCGGCTGACCCCGGCCAGGTCCGCGCCCCCATAGGTACACCAGTTACACAAAAACGCCGCGATTTTCGGTTGGAATTCCATATCAGCCGCCGCCGGCTCGTTCATGATCCTTCTCCTTGTTAGCTATACATGGCTGTTACCTGAGCCATCACGTCCTGAGAGGTGAATCCTTTTAAATCCGGCGCTCCAGACCGGCAAGAAGCGACACAAGTCCCACACCCTTTACACAGGGCCTCATTGACTTGGGCCAACCCCTTATCATTTTGGTCAATGGCCTGGTAAGGACAGATCGTCCAGCACACCCCGCAACCGACGCACCGGGTTGGTTCGACGACGGCTATGGCCCCGGAGAGGGTCATGCTCTGGCGGGACAGGACGGTCACGGCCCGTGACACCGCCGCCTGGGCCTGAGCGATGGCCTCTTCAATGGGCTTAGGATAATGGGCCAGGCCGGCCATAAAAACTCCGTCAGTGGCAAAATCGACCGGGCGGAGCTTCTGATGCGCTTCCAAGAACCAACGGTCATGGTCAATCGGGATCTTGAACATCTGGGATAGGTCGGTGTGGTCATGGCCGACAATGGCCGTAGCCAGCCCGATCAAGTCGGCATCGATGGTCAGATCGAAACCCAAGACATGATCCCTGACGGTCACTTTGATAGCGTCTCCTTCGACCTCGATCCGAGGCTTTTGGTCAACGTCGTAACGGACAAAAATCACGCCTTGCTCGCGGGCCTTTTTGTACAGCAATTCCCGTTCGCCGAAGGTGCGCATATCACGATAAAGAATAGCCACCTGGCTGTTGGGATTGTGTTCCTTAATGTGCAAGGCGGTTTCCACGGAATGGGTGCAGCACACCTTGGAGCAGTAGGGCCGGTCAGGCTCTCGGGAACCTACGCATTGGACGAACACGGCGGAA
>JADFYC010000333.1 GCA_015233295.1 Deltaproteobacteria bacterium
AAACCAGAGGTGGGTGGCTCAACCATCCCTCTTTTTTATAGCACAACAGGTATTGGGATTAAAGTGGTAAACTTTGCGTCCCTGGGCCAGAGCCTTTAGAGCTACCCATTTGAAACAGCGAAGAGCCCTTTTTTGAGAATGACCGGACAGACAACGTTTGGAAAAGGAAAAAATTAATAAAAAGGGGCCAAAAATTCGGCCCCTGTGATGCTGCATAATTCATCTGATTATATCTGGAAGTTAATGATTAATACATGTCACCGCCGGGAGGCATTCCAGCCATTCCAGCGCCTTTGTCATCTTTAGGCTTTTCGGCAATCATCGCTTGAGTAGTCAACAATAAGCCGGCCACGGAAGCCGCGTTCTGGATGGCAAACCGGGTGACCTTGGTGGGGTCGATAACGCCGGCTGCGATCAAGTTTTCGTACTTGCCGGTTTCAGCGTTAAATCCAAAGTCGTCCTTGCCGTCTTTGACCTTAGCCACAACCACGGAGCCTTCGACGCCGGCATTGTTGGCAATCTGCCGGACTGGTTCTTCCAGGGCCCGTTTAATTATATTCACGCCAAGTTGGAGATCGCCATCCAACTTGAGGGTGTCCAGTTTGGGGAGGCAGCGAACCAGAGCCACACCGCCGCCGGCCACAATTCCTTCTTCCACAGCGGCCCGAGTGGCGTTAAGGGCGTCCTCGACCCTGGCTTTCTTCTCTTTCATTTCAACTTCAGTAGCTGCTCCGACGTTGATCACGGCCACGCCGCCGATGAGTTTCGCCAACCGTTCCTGCAACTTCTCCCGGTCGTAATCAGAAGTGGTCTCTTCAATCTGGGCTCTGATTTGACGGACGCGGCCTTCAATGGCGCTCTTGGCGCCGGAGCCATCCACGATCGTGGTGTTATCCTTATCGATCCGGATGCGTTTGGCCTGGCCCAGGTCTTTCAGGGTGGTGCTCTCCAACTTGATGCCCAGGTCTTCGGAGATAACCTGGCCACCAGTCAGGATGGCAATGTCTTCCAACATGGCCTTGCGGCGGTCGCCAAAGCCGGGAGCCTTGACTGCGGCGCACTTGAGGGTACCCCTGAGCTTATTAACGACCAGGGTGGCCAGGGCTTCGCCTTCCAAATCTTCGGATAGAATCATCAGCGGCCGGCCGCTCTTAGCTACTTGCTCTAAGACGGGCAGCAAGTCTTTCATGTTGGAGATTTTCTTTTCGTTGAGCAGGATGTAGGCGTCTTCTAAAACCGTCTCCATCTTTTCCGGGTCGGTCACGAAATAGGGTGAGAGGTAGCCGCGATCGAATTGCATACCTTCAACCACCTCCAGGGTGGTGTCCATGCCTTTGGCTTCTTCTACGGTGATAACGCCTTCCTTGCCCACCTTGTCCATGGCCTCGGCAATGATGTCGCCGATCATCTTGTCATTGTTGGCGCTGATGGTCCCGACCTGGGCGATTTCTTTTTGGTCTTTGGTCGGTTTGGAGAGGGATTTCAGTTCTGCGACCACAGTTTCGACGGCGACGTCGATTCCCCTCTTGATGGACATGGGGTTATTACCGGCCGCGACCAGTTTGGAGCCTTCCCGGTAGATGGCCTGAGCCAAAATGGTGGCCGTGGTGGTGCCGTCGCCGGCCACATCGGAGGTCTTGGATGCGACCTCTTTAACCATCTGGGCGCCCATATTTTCGAATCTGTCTTCGAGTTCAATTTCTTTGGCAACGGTTACGCCGTCTTTAGTAATGGTCGGGGCGCCCCAAGATTTTTCTAAAATGACATTACGTCCGCGGGGTCCCAGGGTTACCTTTACCGCGTCGGCCAACATATTGACGCCGTTCATAATAGCTTCCTGGGCCTTTACATCATACTTTATTTCTTTTGCTGCCATATATTCCTCCTATTAAGGTAGATATCCGGTGTAGCGCGATCCGCTGGGCCTGGCCCAGTCAGAAAGTTAAAAGACCATTCCCGAAGGGCTGAGATCAGTCTTCGACAATGGCCTGGATGTCATCTTCGCGCATAATCAGGTGTTCAACGCCTTCGATTTTGACCTCTGAACCGGCATATTTGGTGAAAAGCACCGTGTCTCCGGCCTTGACATCAAGAGGGATCTTGGTCCCGTCATCTTTGGTCCGGCCTGGTCCGGCGGCCACGACTTTCCCTCTTTGGGGCTTTTCTTTGGCGGAATCAGGAATGATAATACCACCGGCCGTCACGAGTTGCTCTTCTAGTCTAACCACCAAAATCCTGTCTTGAAGCGGCTTAATTTTCATGTTCATCCTCCTATAGTAATGTTATGCTTATTTTTTTGACAATAAGACAACCCAATTCCCTAAGGGCGCGAAGATAGCCCTGCCTGTCTCCCCCATCTCCCGGGCCGGCGCCGGATGTCACTCGATTCTTGATTGTGATTTCGAAGGGTTTATCCCACGGAATGTTGGCCCATGTGATGCAGCGCCGGCGTGTTCTGGCCGACTGGGGCGGCCCCCAAGAAAACCATGGAGCCGTCTATGGGCCCAGAATACTGGGAGATTAATTAGACAAACAGCTTTTTCTTGAGATTTTCGGTGGCGTCTCTGAAAAAACCCTTCACACCGTTTCCTTTGTTCTTTTCTATTTCGGAAAACTCCCGGAGCAATTCTTCCTGCCGAGGAGTCAGCTTTTTGGGTGTTTCGACAAACACATGGACAATTTGACTGCCTTTTCTTCCACTCCGAACGGATGGGAAGCCTTTCCCTTTAAGCAATAGCTCTTCTCCGGTTTGGATACCTCGGGGAACAACCAGCTTTTCTGGGCCGTGCAGAGTAGGTATCTCCACCGCCCCACCCAAGGCCGCCAAGGCCATAGAAACCATGTGCTGATAATGCACATCATCTCCGTGGCGTTCGAATTTATCATGCGCTTTTAGGTGGATAACCAGATAGAGATCACCCGCCGGTCCGCCTCGCTCACCCGATTCGCCTTCGCCGGCCAACCTCATTTTGTTGCCGTGGTTAACCCCCGCCGGGATATTGACCGCCACCTTTCGGACCACTTCCACTTTCCCCGCGCCCCGACACTCCTGACACGGATGAGTGATAAGCCGCCCCCGGCCGCGGCAATGGGAGCAGGTGCTGCTGACCGAAAAGAATCCTTGGGTATGGACGGTTTGTCCGGCGCCCTGGCAAGCGGGGCAAACAATAGGTTCATGCCCTGATTCATGACCGGCCCCGGCACAGGCAGAACAATTTTCATACTTGGGGAGGGACAATTCTACAGTTTTGCCCGAGACGGCATCTTCGTAAGTAACTTCCAGGTCGTAACGAAGATCTCGGCCCCGCGTTGGGCCTTGGTGGGGCGACCGGCGCCGGTCGAAGCCGAAAAACTCTTCAAAAATACTGCCGAAACTAGAAAAAATATCGTCAAAGCCACTGAAACCCTGGAATCCAGTGCCCTTGAGACCCTCATGCCCGTACTGGTCGTAGATGCGGCGCTTTTGAGGATCCCTCAGGACTTCATAAGCTTCAGACGCCTCTTTAAACAGTTCTTCCGATTCCTTATTACCAGGATTCCGGTCAGGATGATACTTTAGGGCAAATTTCCTGTAGTTTTTCTTTATCTCTTCTTCTGTAGCCTCGCGGGAGACATCCAGAATCTGGTAATAATCACGCGGCATAGAACGCCCTCGGCAGCGAAAATTTGGTTGCGGCTGGCCCGGTTTAAGTTTATGACACAAAATATGAGTTACCCTGTTTTTGTTGCAAATTTAAGCACGATTTCGAGGTTGTCAAGAGGGTAGAGAAAAAAAGAAGGAAGAAAAAGAGCAAAACGCAGGGGCGGATTATAATTTAGACTAGGGGAAGATTGCCCTTGCCAAGTTGGCTCAGGTGATTTATAATTCGACCTTGCGATACTTAATCTCATCAAATCTTATCCTTTCCCTGGATCATAAGCTCGTCATCCCATTTTCAACTGAGACGATCATCCTTATTTTGAATTTCCAAGTCGTCGTAGCCCGATGCCTAATTCTATCATTTGCAAGAAGATATAGTACAGATGCGCGGTCCGCCTTTAGCTGCGTCCGCTTCCTCGTTTCTGCGCTATGCCTTCCAACAGGTGAAGCTGGTTTGATTATTCAGTGAACTTGAAAATGCCTATGGAGTCCCATATGATTGAGGATAGACAGGATAAACCCGGTCAAGAGTCGAAAACGACAGACGTCTTCAAATCAACTGCGGATTTTTGGTCGGCGGCTCTAAAAATGTGGCCTGATATCAACAAATTTTATAAAAACAACGGGCAACCCGGACCAGCCGCCGCCAAGCCCGAGGAAAATGGCCGCATCCAGGACACCTG